>CAQVQZ010000157.1 GCA_948902155.1 uncultured Oscillibacter sp. | reverse complement strand
TCGCCCAGGACCTCGACGAGAGTCTTGACCCCCACAAGGCCGTGGCGGCAGGAACGAAAGAGGTCATGTTCAACGTGTTCGAGGGCCTGGTCAAGCCCGCCCCCGACGGGGACCTGATTCCCGCCGTGGCGGAGAAATACGAGATTTCCGAGGACCAGTTGACCTATACCTTTACTATCCGGGACGGAATCAAGTTCCACAACGGCAGCCCTGTAACGGTAGAGGACGTAGGCGCGTCCCTGGCCCGCTGCACAAACGCTTCGGACCCGGGTATACAAGGAATAGAAGCCTTCTCCAACATCAAGCTTATGGAGAGTTCGGAGGACGGCCGGTCGATCTCCATTACCCTCCGGGAACCCAACAGCGAGTTCCTGTCTTATCTGACCACCGCCATCCTCCCTGCGGATTACGACCAGCAGGACACCGCCCCCGTTGGCACCGGACCCTTCAAATTCGTCTCCCGCGCCGCCCAGGACAACATCGTCCTGGAACGCTTCGACGGCTACTGGGGCGAGCCCGCCTATCTGGAGAAAGTCACCTTCAAGATCATCGAGAATGCCGACAGCATCCTGATGAGCCTCCAGAGCGGGGCGGTGGACCTCTTCGCCCACCTGACCAGCACCCAGGTGGCCCAGCTGGGGGATGATTTCAACATCGAAGAGGGCACCATGAACCTGGTTCAGGCCATGTACCTGAACAACGCCGTGGAGCCTTTTGATAACGTATTGGTCCGGCGGGCCCTGTGCTACGCCGTGGACCGGCAGCAGATTCTGGACCTGGCCTTTGACGGCTATGGAAGCCTGATCGGCTCCAGCATGTACCCCGCTTTCGGCAAGTATTTTGACGACAGCCTGACCAGTTACTATCCCCACGACGTGGAGAAAGCCAAGGCCCTTCTGGCCGACGCGGGGTATCCCGACGGCTTCAGCATGACCATCACCGTTCCCTCCAACTACCAGCCCCACATCGACACCGCCCAGGTCATCGTGGAGCAGTTGAAGGCCGTGGGCGTCAACGCCGAGATTCAGCCGGTGGAGTGGGGCACGTGGCTGTCCGACGTATACGCCGGGCGGAATTTCCAGGCCACAGTGGTGGGCGTGGACGCCTCCACCATGACGGCCCGCGCCCTGTTGGAGCGGTTTACCTCCACGGCGGGAAACAACTTTATCAACTACAGCAATGAGGCGTATGACGCTTTCTTCCAGGAGGCCGTCTCTGCGGCGGACGACGCAGCTCAGACCGCCGCCTATAAGCAGGCCCTGGCCAATCTGACGGAGAATGCCGCCAACGTGTACATCCAGGACCTGGCCGACCTCGTGGCCGTCCGCAAGGGCCTGGAGGGCGTGCGGTTCTACCCGATCTATGTGCTGGATTTGTCCGGAGTACGCTATACAGAGTGAAGAGTGAAGAGTGGAGAGTGAAGATAAGAGTGGTTTCTTCACTCTCCATTTCTTTTGAAGGGTACAATATACTATGAAATATTTGTTTCGAAGGGTCTTGACGCTGCTGGTGACGATGCTGATCGTCTCCTTCCTGACCTTTGCGGCCTTCGCCCTCATTTCCGGCGACACCGCCACCGCCAAGCTGGGCACTTCCGCCACGCCGGAGCGGCTGGCGGCCCTGCGGGCGGAGCTGGGGCTGGACCGGCCCTTGCCGGTGCGCTACGGCGAGTGGCTGGCGGGCTTCTTTACCGGGGACCTGGGGGTCTCCAGCAGCTACAGCCAGCCGGTGGGGGACATCCTGGCCCCCAAGATCAGGCTGACCCTCTGCCTGAGCCTGCTGAGCTTCGTTCTCATCACGGCGGCGTCCATCCCCCTGGGCCTCTGGTCCGCCGGACAGCGGCGGGGCGAGGGGCCCAGGACGGCCCTCAACCAGCTCTGCATGGCCGTGCCGCCCTTTTTTACGGGAATTCTCTTATCATGGGTTTTCGGCGTGGGGCTGAAATGGTTCATGCCGGGGCAGTTCCCCGACGCGAAGAAGGACTTCGGCGGGGCGGCGCTCTACCTGTTCTTCGCCGCCGTCTCCCTGGCGATTCCCCGCATCGCCATGACGGTGCGGATGCTCCGCAGCACGGTCCAGGAGGAGCTGGGGAAGGATTACGTCCGGACGGCCATCTCCCGCGGGAACGACCGGGGAGCCGTCCTCCGGAGGCATGTGCTGAAAAACGCCCTGCCGCCGGTGGTGACCTTCCTGGCTCAGACCATGGCGGAGATCGTGGCGGGGAGCATCGTTGTGGAGCAGGTGTTTGTGATTCCGGGACTGGGGCAGATGCTGGTTACCTCCATTTCCAACCGGGACTATCCCGTGGTCCAGGCCATTGTGGTGATTCTGGCCTTCTGGGTGGTGCTGGCGGGGACGGCGGCGGACCTCATCAACCAGCGCATCGACCCCCGGCTCCGGTTGGGAGGCGTGGCATGAGACAAAAAAACCGATTTCTGACAGCCGGTCTGGTTCTGACCGGCTGTATGATGGCGCTGATCCTCCTGGGCTTTTTCTGGACGCCCTACGAGCCCAACGCCATGGCGGTGGGGCCCAAATTTGACGGCCCCTCCCTGGCCCACTGGATGGGCACGGACAACTTCGGCCGGGACATTTTCAGCCGGGTGCTCAAGGGAGCGGGGACCACGGTGTCCATCGCCCTGGCCACCCTGGCCATCGGCGCGGTGTGCGGGTCCCTGGCGGGGGCCCTGACCGGGTATTTCGGCGGGCCCGTTGACAGCTTCCTCATGCGGCTCAACGACGCGCTCACCGCCTTCCCCAGCATTCTGCTGGCCCTGGTGGTCATCTCCATCCTGAAGCCGGGGAAGAAAATCAACGTCATCCTGGCCCTGGGGCTGGTGTTCATCCCCAGCTTCACCCGTGTGACCCGGACGGCTTTCGCGGCCCTGCGGGACGTGAACTATATCAAGAGCGCCCGCCTGATGGGGGCCTCCAATGGGCGCATCCTCGCCGTCCACATGCTGCCCAACACCCTGCCGGTGCTCCTGCCCGCCCTGACCATCGGGTTTAACAACGCCGTGCTGGCGGAGGCGTCCATGAGCTTCCTGGGCATCGGCGTCACGCCGCCGGACGCCTCTTTGGGCTACATGCTTTCCGAGGCCCAGAGCATGCTCTTCGCCGCCCCCTGGTACGCCGCCGGGACGGGCCTTGCCATCGTGCTCTTGGTGTTCAGCGTGGGCCTCGTCGGCGAGGGCCTGCGGCGGCAGGACAAGGGGGTGCTGTGATGCTGGAGATTCAAGACCTCCGCGTCCGCTTCCACAACCGGGACCGGGAGGCCGTGGCCGGGGTATCCCTTTCCATCCGGGAGGGGGAGATCGTGGGCCTGGTGGGCGAATCCGGGTCCGGGAAGACCGTCACCGCCATGAGCGTGGCGGGGCTGCTGCCCCGGAAGGAGTGCGACTACTCCGGAACCATCCTCCTGGACGGCGCGGAGCTCCTCCACGCAGACCGGGACGCCCTGCGGAAGATTCAGGGCAAGGACATCGGCGTGGTGTTCCAGGAGCCGTTGAGCTCCCTGGACCCCCTGATGAAGATCGGCCCCCAGGTGGAGGAAGTGCTCCTGGTCCACACCCGGCTCAGCCGGGACGAGCGGCGGAAGCTGGCCCTGGAGGCCCTGGCGGCGGTGGAGCTGCCGGATGTGGAAGCGGTGTATGACAAGTACCCCCACCAGCTCTCCGGCGGGATGCTCCAGCGGGCCATGATCGCGGCGGCGGTAATTGCCAAGCCCAAGCTGCTGCTGCTGGACGAGCCCACCACCGCCCTGGATGTCACCATCCAGGCCCAGATTCTGGAGCTTTTGAAGAAGCTGAACCGGGAATCCGGCGTGTCCATGCTCTTTATCTCCCACAACCTCAACGTGGTGCGGAAGCTCTGCGGCCGGGTGGCCGTGATGCAGCGGGGCGTGCTGGTGGAGGAGGGAAAGGCGGACGAGGTATTCCACCATCCCCGGCACCCCTACACCCAGCGGCTCATCGCCGCCATTCCCACCCGCCGCCGGAAGGAGGAACTGCCATGAAAGACGAGCTGGTCCTGTCCCTCCGCCACGTGGACTGCGGCTATACGGACGGCGGGCCCTTTGGAAAGAAGCTCCGGCAGGAGGTCCTCCACGATGTGACCTTCGACGTGCGGAACGGGGAGATTCTGGGCCTGGTCGGCGAATCCGGCACCGGCAAGTCTACCCTGGCCAAAACCATCCTGGGCATGGTGAAACCGGACCGGGGTGAGGTGATTCACTACACCAAGCGGCCCCAGATGATTTTTCAGGACCCCTACAGCTCCCTGAATCCCTTTTACAGCGTGGAGTGGAGCCTGGAAGAGCCTCTGCGGGTTTACGGAAAGTACGGCCGGGCGGAGCGGAAGCGCCGGGTCCGGGAGATGCTGGAACGGGTGGAAATGCCGCCGGAGTGCCTGACGGCCAAGCCCGGCGAGCTCTCCGGCGGACAGCGCCAGCGGGTCAGCATCGCCGCGGCCCTGATACGCCGGCCCCGGTTCCTGATTGCCGACGAGCCGGTATCCGCCCTGGACGTGACCATTCAGGCCCAGATTCTGGACCTCCTCCGCTCCCTGCGGCGGGAGCTGGACCTGAGCTATCTTTTCATCTCCCACGACCTGAACGTGGTTTATCAGCTCTGCGACCGGGTCCTTGTGATGAAGCAGGGCCGCATCGTAGAGCAAGGCACGGTATCGGAAATTTTCGACCACCCCCAGCAAGATTACACCAAACAACTCCTCTCCGCCGCAGGATGACTTTTCTTGAAAGAAAAGTCACCAAAAGAACTTTAGCGCGCTCTGCTTGTCTGGTGGTTTACCAAGCCGAAGCGACGGCAACATAGAATTGCGTTATGAAACCTTGTTTTGGAAACTGGAAAGGAGAAATGCCATTATGAGAATCTTTAT
>CAQVQZ010000156.1 GCA_948902155.1 uncultured Oscillibacter sp. | reverse complement strand
TGTCCCGGCCCAGGATGAGGACAGTCCAGTAATCCTTGCTCTTGCGCTCGCCGTCGCCGCTGCGGGGACGGATGCCGTCGCCGTAGTCCACTTCCGCCGGTTCGTCGGGCACGCCGTCGCCGTCCACGTCCACGGTCTTCTCCGGGTCCTTCCGCACCGGGATTTCCGGGCGGACAAACAGGCTTTTCACCGCCAGCACGCCCGCCAGCATCACCGCCAGCACCGCCACGACCGTAATCAAAATCTTCTGCTGCCGGGTCAGCTTTCCCTTGGGCTTTTTCTGGCTGGGAGCCAGCCGCTTTCCAACTTCCTTGCTCATGTCTCTATCCTTTCAGCGCGTCCCTGGCTTCCAGGGTCTTGGGGTGGATGGGAGCGCCCCGCTCCTCCATTTCGCCGATGGTCATCTCCAGGCCCAGCAGCAGCCCGGCGTCCAAATCCTCATAGCAGGCCCGCCGGAGCCGGTCCACGCCGGGAAAGTCCCGCGTGGGCTCGATGTAATCCGCCAGGTAGATGATCTTCTCCAGCAGGGTCATGCCGGCCCGCCCGGTGGTGTGCCAGCGGATGGCCCCGGTGATTTCCCCGTCCGTACCGAAAACCGTCTCCGCGATGGCCGCGCCGGTCTTGGCGTGGAGGAGCTTCAGTGTCTCCCGCTCCATCTCGTCCAGAGGGACGCGGAAGCGTTCCGCCACGGAGAGCTGTTCCTCCAGATTCAGCTTTTTCGTGCAGTCGTGGAGCAGCGCAGCCCGGCGGGCCTTCTCCACGTCCCCGCCCCAGCGCTCCGCCAGATGGATGGCCTCCTGCTCCGTGCCCAATACATGGGGAATGCGCCGGTGGTTCAAACAGCTCAGGGCCACAGGCCGGAGACGCTCCAGGGGCAGGGCTTTCAAGTCCGCTCCGGTCCCATACAGCCCCTCCCGGAGGATGTAACCGTACACCGCCGGGGCCAGCAGCCCCCCGCCCTCGCCCTTTGCCAGCCGTTCCCGCAGCTCCGTAGAGGACACGTCCACCACGCCGGGGATGGTGAGGGTGAAAATCCGCGCCTGGGGATAGGTCCGGTACAGGTAGTCCCGCTGAACGGAAAACAGCTCCTCCGTGTCGGCCTCGCTGCGGCCGAAGGCAGCGATTCCCGCCAGGGACAGGATGCGCTCCGGCTCATGCCAGGTCTGGAGGGTCAGAAACATGTCCGTCCCCAGCAGCAGCCACAGCTCGTCCTGGGGATACTGCTCCTTCAAGCGAGCCAGGGTATCGGCGGTGTAGCTGTTTCCCTCCCGGCGCAGCTCCAGGTCCGAGACCTGGACCCGGTCTCCCAGGCCGGCCTGTTCCGCCGCCATGCGGACCATTTCCATCCTCTGCGCCGGGGCAGGGCTGCCGGGGGCCAGCAATTTATGGGGCGGGCGCCCGGTAGGGACCACCAGCAGTTTGTCCAGCTTCAAAAGCTCGAATACCGCCCGCGCGGCGGTAATATGTCCCAAGTGCGGCGGGTTGAACGCGCCGCCGTATACGCCAATCTTCAAGCGCCATCGCGCCTCCCTCTGTACATGTTATCCGGTCTTTGCAGACGGAAGGAAACCGGCCCTCAGCCCTCTCTTCTCTTCCGCTCCCGCAGAAGCGCAATGCGCTTCTCCTTCGGCTTCGAGTGGCTTTCCCGGTAGAGGACGAACTTCGTGCCGATGACCTGCACCACCTCGCTCCGGGTGGCTTTCGCCAGCTCCTCCGCCGCCCTCCGGGCGTCGTACTCCAGATTGTTGTCCAGCACCTTGCCCTTGATGAGCTCCCGCGCTTCCAGAGCGTCGCCGGCCTGCTTCACCAGGTTCTCCCCGATGCCGTCCTTGCCGACCTGCAAAATCGTCTCGATGCCGTTGGCCAGGCCCCGCAGCTGGGCCCGCTGTTTGCTTGTTAATTCCATACGTCACTTCGGCGCGTTCTCTGCGCCGCCTTTCCTTTAAGAAATTGGAGGTTCAGCCGTCGAGGGTGAAAACCAGGAACTCATCCAGGTTCCCCTCGAACTCCACATCGAAAATGTGGCCGTCCAGGGTCTGCTCCATATAGTGTATCACGCTGGCGTCCAGGTCAATCTGAGGCATTCCCAGGGCGGCGGTGAGCTCCGGAACCGTGAGGGGGCCGAAGCCTAACCCGTCTGTCTCCATCTCTTCCAGAATAAATTCCGCCAAATCGGGCAGACGGTCCTCGTAACACTCCACCAGCCTTTTCGCCGCCGCCTCCAGCTCCTCCGAGGGCTTCTCGCAGATAAACTCGATTCCGTTCAGCTCCGCCAGATAGGCGTCCCACTCTTCGTCGTATTTGAACATCTCTGATTCATCCTTTCAGACGCTTATTTCTTGAGATAAGTTCCCAGCTTTTCCGCAAAAGCCGCCAGCGCCTTCCCCCGGTGGGAAATTTCGCTCTTCTCTTCCGCGCTGAGCTGTCCAAAAGTCTTCCCCTTCCCCGGAATCAGAAACACCGGGTCATATCCAAAGCCCCCGGTCCCCATAGGAGCGAACGCAATCGCCCCGTCACAGCGCCCCTCGGCGGTCAGCGTCTCCCCATTGGGGAACGCGCAGGCCACGGCGCACTGGAAATGCGCCGCCCGGGTAGTCTGGCCCCGCATGCTGTTCAGCAGGAGCATGTACCGTCCCCGGTCGTCCAGCTCCTCCCCGCCGTAGCGGGCGGAGTACACGCCGGGACCGCCGTTCAGCGCATCCACGCACAGGCCGGAGTCGTCGGCGATGGCGGGCAGTCCCGCTGCGGCGCAGACCGCCTTGGCCTTCAGCATGGCGTTTTCGGCGAAGGTGGACCCGGTTTCCTCCACCTCTACATTCACGCCCGCCTGTTCGGGGCTGAGGACCTCCACTCCCAGGCCGGACAAAATCGCCTGCATCTCCGCCAGCTTCCCGGCGTTGTGGGTCGCCAGCACAAATCTTTCACTCATAGCACCTTTCCTCCCAACGATTCTCTCTGCGCCGCCAGCAGTTCCTTGCAGCCCTTGGCGCACAGGCGGACCAGCTCCTGCTGTTCCGCCGGGGTGAAGGCCCGGCCCTCGCCGGTGCCTTGGAGCTCGATCAAGCCCCCTTCTTCGTTCATGACGCAATTCAGGTCCACCTGAGCCCGGCTGTCCTCGCTGTAACGCAGGTCCAGCATGGCCGTATCGTCCACGATACCCGCCGACACGCCGGTGACCCAGTGGCGTAAGGGGCTGGCGGCCAGCGCGCCGTCCCTCACCAGCTTCCGGCACGCCAGGGCCAGGGCCACGAAGCCCCCGGTAACGGAAGCGGTCCGGGTGCCGCCGTCCCCCTGGAGCACGTCGCAGTCAATGGTAATGGTCCGCTCGCCAAGCTTTTTCAAGTCCACGGCCCCCCGAAGGGACCGCCCCACCAACCGCTGAATCTCGGCGCTCCGGGGAGAGAGCTTGAGCTTGGACACATCCCGGCGGCTCCGCTCCCGGTTGGCCCGGGGGAGCATGGAGTATTCGGCGGTGACCCAACCCTCGCCAAAGGGAACATGCGGCGGCGTCTTGTCCTCCACGCTGGCACAGCAAAGGACCTTGGTGTCCCCGCACTCAATGAGGCAGCTGCCCTCGGCGAATTTAATGAAATCGGTGGTAATTGTCACAGGCCGCAGCTGGTCCAGCTTCCGCCCGTCTTCTCTGGTCATAGAAACGCCTCCTTATGAGGATGAAAATAGGTATCCGAAAAGCAGAGTTCCAAGGGGCTGCGCCCCTTGGTTTCTCCGCTATGCGGAGAAATAAAATCAAATCATTTTCGCCGCGACACGATGGTGCCTCTCCTCGCGGCATAGCCGCTGCGGCCTCCGCTAAAAACATGCCCCCGGCATGTTTTTTTAACGCTGCGGCGTCTGGAAAATACCGATACTCCAGCCGCCTTGGGCGGCGTCACCAGTGACCGATGTCACTGGTGGTGGGGTGGTTGGGAAGGGAGCCTGCTCCCCTCCCAAGTTATATGATGGCCTCCGCATACTCCTCCGAGTCGAAAGGCCGCAGATCGTCGATGCCCTCGCCCAGCCCGACAAACTTCACCGGCACGCCCAGTTCTTTAGCAATCGCCACTGCGATGCCGCCCTTAGCGGTACCGTCCAGCTTGGTCAAAATAATACCCGTCAGCCCCGCCGCATCCTTAAAGGTCTTGGCCTGAACCAATCCATTCTGCCCCGTAGTGGCGTCCAGCACCAGCAAAGTCTCCCGCGCCGCGCCGGGGCACTCCCGGTCGATGATCTTGCTCAGCTTCGCCAGCTCCGCCATGAGATTGGCCTTATTGTGGAGCCGCCCCGCCGTGTCGCAGAGCACCACATCCACGCCCCTGGCCTTAGCGGCCTGGAGAGCGTCGAAGAGCACCGCGCCGGGGTCCGCCCCCTCGTGCTGCCGGACCAGCTCCGCCTTGGCCCGTTCCGACCAGATTTCCAGCTGGTCCGCCGCCGCCGCCCGGAAGGTATCCGCCGCGCAGAGCAGGCACTTTTTCCCGCCGTAACGCAGGAGATTTGCCATTTTTCCGATGGAAGTGGTCTTTCCCACGCCGTTTACGCCGATGAAGAGGAAGACGCAGGGAGACGTGGAGACGTTCACCTCCGTGGTGCCCACGTCCAGGGTTTCCACGATGATCTGCCGCAGGGCCGTCCGGACCTCCTCCTGGCTGACCAGCTTTTCCTTCCGGACCTTCTCCCGGAGCTTTTCCACCGTTTCCACGGCGATTTCCATACCGAAATCGGACAAAATCAAGGTTTCCTCCAGTTCCTCGAAGAAAGCCTCGTCCGCCTCAGTGTAGGTGGTGAACAGGTTTGTGGTGATTTTTTTCAGCTTGTCAAAAAAACCCATAGGTCCTCCTTGTAGTTTCAGCCATGAAGATGGCTGGTCCTTTGCACCCCCCATTTTCTCTTTTTCTTCCAGAAGAAAA
>CAQVQZ010000155.1 GCA_948902155.1 uncultured Oscillibacter sp. | reverse complement strand
CGGAAAACAGCTCCGCCATCTCCGCCTCGCTGCGGAGGTAGAAATTCCGGGGCTCATAGCGCATCCGGTTCTCGTCGTCCAGGGTCTTGCCGGTCTGGATGCAGAGGAGGACGTCGTGGGCCTCCGCGTCCTCCTTCCGGAGGTAGTGGGCGTCGTTTGTGCAGACCATGGGCAGGCCCGTCTCCTGGTGGAGCTTCAAAATCCCCCGGTTCACCACCGCCTGGTCCCGGATGCCGTGGTCCTGGAGCTCCAGATAGAAGTGGTCCGGGCCGAAAATCTCCGCCAGCTCCAGGGCGTAGTGCCTGGCGTTCTCATACTCCCCGTTCCGCAGCCGCCGGGGAACCTCTCCCGCCAGGCAGGCGGAGAGGGCCAGAAGCCCCCCGCTGTGGGCCCGCAGCAGCTCCAGGTCGATGCGGGGCTTGATGTAAAACCCCTCCGTCCAGGCCATGGAGACCATGTAGGAGAGATTCCGGTAGCCCTCCTCGTTCTCGCAGAGCAAAACCAGGTGGCGGCTCTCGGAGTCGAACTCGTGGACCTTATCGGTGAGCCGCCGGGCCTCCGCCGTCACGTAGACCTCGCAGCCGATGATGGGCTTAATCCCCTCCGCCCTGCAGGCCCGGTAGAAGTCCACCGCGCCGTACATGACCCCGTGGTCCGTAATGGCGCAGGCGGTCTGGCCCATCTCTTTCACGATCTTCGGCAGGTCCCGGATGCGGCACGCGCCGTCCAGAAGGCTGTACTCCGTATGGACATGCAGGTGGACAAAGGACATGGTCGCTCACCCCTTCTTTCTATCGTTTCGCCGGTTTCGCCCGGAGGGCCAGCAGGGCCTTGATATCCTCCAGAATCTCCGGGGAGGTCAGGTCCAGCATCAGCCAGCGCCCCATTTTCGAGGAGGCCGTGTTTTGGTATACGGACCGGGCGTACTCCGAGCAGGCCAATAACACCCCCTCCGCCGCCGGTTCATCCTTGGGCGAAACGGAGATCATGGCCGTCACGTAGCCTGGGCGGAGATACACAGTAGCCAGGGACTTACTCCCCTTCCTGAATTTCACGTTCCACCCCGGCTCCAAGCCGCAGCGGCTGTACTCCGTTCGGGGCTCCGCGCCGTAGGCGTCTTTCAAATACCGCCGCAGCTCCGGCCAGAGGGGGTTGTCCACACAGCGGTCGATCTCCTCCATGGAGGGCGGGCGGTCTATGGAAAATGGCTGTCGTTCCTGGGGCATCATTCGGACTCCTTTTGACTCAATTCTCTGTTTCCCCGGTGATGGCTTTCCCGCAATGGGGGCAGCGGCCGGGCAGGCGGAAGTGCACATACCGTCCCCGGAACAGCTGTCCGCCGCAGTGGGGGCAGACGATCTGCGTCCTGGCGATCAGCACCCCTACCAGCACCGGCAAAATCAGCAGGCAGGCCACCACCGTTTGCACAGACATCGGGTCCCGGGCATTGAAATAGACGGCCAGCACCGCCAGGACCACCCCCAGGTCGAGCAGCAGCAGCGCAACTCGATGGGCCAGGAAACACTTCGGTTTTTTCATGGAACACATCGCTTCTTTCTGAACAGATTTTTCTCAAAGCCCTGCCGCCAGCTCCACCAGCTTCCGCAGCCGGTGATTCAGGCAGGATTTCGTCACCGGCGGGTCGAAGGTCTCCGCCAGCTCGGAAAGGCTCAGCTCCGGGTGGGCCAGCCGCAGAGCCGCCGTCTCCTGGAGCTTGTCCGGCAGCTCCCGGAGCCGCCCCGCCGCCTGGAGCTTCCGGATGGCCTCCCCCTGGCTCTGGGCGGCTTCCACCGCCTTGTCCAGGTTGGCGCTGTCGCAGTTCAGGCGGCGGTTCACGCTGTTGCGGAGGCCCTTTTCCAGCTTCGTGGACATAATCCGCATGGCCGCTACCGGCGCGCCGATGAGGGTCAGAAAATCCTCGATCTGGTCGCTCTGCTTGAAATACGTCACGGAACTGCCGTTCCGGGCCACGCTCTTGGGGGGATAGCCGCTCTCCCGCAGCAGCACCTCCAGCTCCCGGCTGGCCTGGAGGTGGGAGCTGGTCAGCTCCAGGTGGTAGCGCTTGGAGGGGTCCGTGACGCTGCCCCCGGCGAAAAAGCAGCCCCGGAGAAACGCCGCCCGGCAGCACTCCTCCTCCACCATCGCAAAGTTGATGTGGAGGGCCAGGCTCTGCCGGGGGGCGTAGCCCAGAAGATTGATGATATGGTCCAGCTTCTTCTGTTCCGTGATCTGAAACACCAGCTTCCCTGATGCGCCTTTCGGAATGTCCGGCTGACGACCGGAGTCCGGCTGACGGTCAAACCGAACCTCAAACGCCCGCTGGAACAGCCGGGGGAGCCGGGCGGCAAACTGGGGATTCTCCGTGATGATGCGGACCTCCGAGGCGTTGAAGGTGTGGCAGTAGAGCAGGATGCCGTAAGCCTCCGCCTGGGCGCAGCAGCGCCGCTGGACCGGAAGCCTGCACAGCTCGTTTTTGGTTTCGTAGGAAAAAGACATCCCTCAACCTCCGTTTTTCAAGGTCCGCCATTGTTCATGGAGTTCGGCGTATTCCGGGTTTTCCTCTCCGTCGATCATGGACGGAATGACCTGGCCGCTCTCCAGTTCGTAAAAGAAGCCCATACCGGCCTTGGCGGCCGCATACACTTCGCTTCGTGCGTCATACGTCCCATAGGAACAAGCGTAAAGCTCATAGCCGTCCAGCGGCGGGTGCTGGGACAGCATCGTCAGGCCGTTGCCCGCGTCATCATAGCCAAGCAGGATGATTTCTCCAGGGTCGCTCGCGCTGAAGGGGTGTTCTATATAAAAGGATGCCTCGCCGGTCAGGGGGAAGTCCTCCGCTTCCGCCCACGCGTCAAAGCAGGTCTTTACACCCTCCACCCGAGGCAGGTACGCCTCGTCCACGGGTTCCCGCAAATGGTATGGCTCGGGATAAGAATCCGATTCCTCTTCCCCCGCCTCCTGTCCGCCGCAGGAGGACAGCAGCACCAGCGCCGCCAAAATCCACGCCAAGGGCCGCTTCCGCATTATAATCCCCTTTTCTCCGTCTGATACTTGTCGGCCTTATAGTCCCCGGCAATGCGGACGCTGCGCCCGGCGTGGAGCAGGATCAGCTCCCGGGCCAGCCGGTCGGGGTCGTGGCGGACGTAGCCGTCCTGCATCACGGCGACGGGGCGGCTGACCAGCTCCACCCCCAGGGCGGCGCAGCGGTCCGCGTCATAGCGCAGCAGCTCCGCGCCCTCCTGGGCGTAGCGGGCGGCGGCGTCCTCCGGAATGGGGGCGGAATTGACCAGGCACAGGTGGAAGAGCCGGTCCGCCGAGTGCTGGAAGATGGCGGCGATGTGGTCCGAGGCGGTATACCCTTCCGTCTCCCCCTCCTGGGTCATCACGTTGCACACATAGATTTTCAAGGCGGAGGAAGCCTGAATGGCCTCCACGATGCCGTCCACCAGCAGGTTGGGGATGATGCTGGTGTACAGGCTCCCAGGCCCCAGGACGATCATATCCGCCTCCGCGAGAGCGGACAGCGCCTCCGGCAGGGCCTTGGGATGCTCCGGCAGGAGCCGCACCTGGGTGATGCGGCAGTCCTCCTTCTTCTTGCAGTAGAAAATCTTGGACTCGCCCACCACCGAGGCCCCGTTCTCAAACCGGGCCTCCAGCTGCACGTCGGCGGTGGTCACCGGCAGCACCCGGCCCGTAATCGCCAACACCTCGCTCATGCGGCGGACCGCCGAGTCGAAGCTGGGGGAAATCCCATTCAGCGCCGCCAGGAACAGATTCCCGAAGCTCTGCCCCGCCAGGCTTCCCTCCTGAAAGCGGTAATCCATCAGCCGCTTCATCAGCGGCTCCGTGTTCGCCAGGGCCGTCAGGCAGTTCCGGATATCCCCCGGCGGCGGCATGCCCAGGTCCTGCCGCAGTGCGCCGGACCCGCCGCCGTCGTCCGCCACCGTGACGATGGCGGAGAGGTTTTCCGTGTACTCCTTCAATCCCCGGAGCATATTGGAAAGGCCGTGGCCGCCGCCAATGACGGCGATCCGCGGCCCGTGCTTCCGAGTTTTCCGATAAGCTTCCATATCGTTCCTTTCCCAGAACCTGTTTCAAACGCCTTTCCGGCAAATCCGTCCTACATGACCAATCCCAAACCGCCCATCTCCGTTACCGTCGCTTCGGCTTGGTCCATCACCAGACAATCAGAGCGCGCGAAAGCTCTTTTCGGTTCCTTTCACCCAAAGGGTGTACGGGGTCTCTAAGCGGCAAAGCCGCTAAGAGTCCCCATATCTCTCGAGAAAAGGAACTACACCGCGCGTTCCATGTCGCGGTGGTGTTCGGTGACCGGGTAGCCCTGGCCGCGGATGAAGGCCGACAGGGCGTGGGCGATGGCCACCGAGCGGTGATGTCCGCCGGTGCAGCCGACGGCGATCACCAGCCCGGTCTTTCCCTCCTCCGCATAAAGCGGCAGCGTGAAGGAGAGCAGTTCCTCCAGGCGGCGGAGAAAATCGTGGGTCTGCCGGAAGCCGAACACGTAGTCCGCCACCGGCCTGTCCAGCCCCGTCTGATGGCGGAGCTCCTCAATATAAAAGGGATTCGGCATAAAGCGCACGTCCAGCACCAAATCCGCCTCCAAAGGCAGACCGTACTTGAAGCCAAAGGAGGTCACGCTGACCGTCATCCCCCCCTGGTCCCCCTCGCCGCTGAACAGGCGCAGCAGCTCGCTGCGCAGGCGGGCGGTGGGGAGATGGGTGGTGTCGATCACAAAATCCGCCTGCTCCTTCACGGGCTTCATCAGCTCCCGCTCCCGCTCCACCGCCGCCTCCAGGGAATCCGACTTTTTCTGGAGGGGGTGCAGGCGGCGGGACTCCTTATAGCGCTTGATGATGGTCTCCGGAGACGCCTCCAGAAAGAGCATCCGGCACTTGTCCCCCATGCCCCGCAGCTTCTCCAGCACGTCGAAGAGCTCCGAAAAGGACTCCGCCGTCCGCACGTCGTACACCAGCGCCACCCGTTCGTAGCGCCCGCCGCCGCCGACGCAGAACTCCGCAAACTTCAAAATCATGGCG
>CAQVQZ010000154.1 GCA_948902155.1 uncultured Oscillibacter sp. | reverse complement strand
GACCGCAACCGCACCTCTCCCATGGCCTTCACCGGCAACAAGTTCGAATTCCGGATGCTGGGCTCCTCCCAGTCCATCTCGGGCCCCAACATCGCCCTGAACACCATCATGGCCGAGGAGCTGAAGCAGTTCGCCGACGAGCTGGAGCAGTCCGGGGACTTCCAGGGCGACCTCCAGAAGCTCATCCGCCGGGTGTTCACCGAGCACCAGCGCATCATCTTCAACGGCAACGGCTACGACGGCAACTGGATTGCCGAGGCGGAGCGCCGGGGACTCAGCAACCTCAAGTCCACCGCCGACGCCCTGCCCGCCTACATTCAGCCCAAGAACATCGACCTCTTCGTCAAGCACGGCATCTACACGGAGGAGGAGGTCCGGGCCCGGTATGAGATCCACGTGGAGAACTACTCCACCGTCCTCTCCATCGAGGCCCGCACCATGATCGACATGCTGCGCCACCAGATTCTCCCCGCCGTCTCCCGCTACGCCGCCGACCTCTGCGAGCGGGCCTTCAAGAAGAAGGAGATGGGTTCCGCCAGCCGCTATGAGACCACGACGTCCCAGAAGCTCTCCGGCCTGACGGATTCTCTGATGGACGCCTGCGCCAAGCTGGAAGGCGACCTGGCCGCGATTCCCTCCGGCCCGGAGGAGGCCATGCGCTACTGCCACGACGTGCTGATTCCCGATATGACCGCCGCCCGCGAGACGGCCGACAAGCTGGAGATGCTGACGGACGGCAAGGCGTGGCCCTTCCCGGTGTATGCCGAGCTGCTGTTCTCCGTCTGAGGACAGCCGTACTCAGTTCCGAAGCCCACAAGACAAACGCAAAACGGCGGCGAAGAGACGCTCTTCGCCGCCGTTTCTGTATGGTTTAGTACCGCCCCGTCCAGTCCGCCATCAGCAGCACCGGCAGGGTCCACAGAAGGAGAAACAGCTCCAGGGCCAGGGGATTCAGCAGCTCATAGGCCCCCAGGCTGGTGAGGTAAAAGGCCAGCAGTGTCCCCGCCCAGCTCCCCAGCAGGGACAGGGTCGTGGCCCGGCGGACGGCCTTGCACAGCCGGAGGCTCCCGGCCACGGTCTCCGCGTAGGGCAGCAGCCCCTCCCGGAACAGCAGGGCACGGGGCAGGTCCCGGTCCTTCTCGGCCTCGCTGAGGGCGATGCGCTCCGTCAGGTTGGGATACTCCATCCGGACGCTTTTGCTGAACTTCCGCCGGATGAGGGCCGGGGTGATGTTGGGGTCCCGGGAGGCCAGAATGGGCTGGATGCGGCTCCGCTGCATCATTTTCAGGGCGAAGTCCACGTTTTCCGACGGGTTGTACTTCACGGCGAAGACGGCGGCCAGCTCCTTGTCCACCGCCAGGAAGATGCCCGTCCGGAGATTCACGTCCACCGGCATCTTCACATTCATTTTCCGCATGAAGGAGGCGCTGCCCATCAGCACGGACTCCCCCCGGACCGTGCCGGAGTAGCCGCCCTCCTCGTAGAAGCTGAAATCGTCCACCTTCTCATAGCTCCCGCCCTCGCTGCGGACCAGGTTGTTAAAGAGCCGTTCCAGCCCGGACCCGGCGGCGCGGGCCATGGAAGCGGCCAGGGAGAGGGCCCGCTCCGGCTCCTCGCCGTAGAGCTTCCGGCCGTTGAGCTGGATGGTTCCCGGCGGGAAGAGGTCCCCGTCGGTGACGATCATCCGCCGCCGTGCGCTGATTTTCTGGGCTCCGGACCAGCCCGCCACGGCGCAGCCGGTCTTTTGCAAGTGCTCGGACAGCTTGGACCAGGGCAGGGCCCAGCACAGGGGCAGGGAGAAGGTCGCCGCCGCCGGGAGGATGGCGGAGAGGTTCAGCAGAAAGTCGCCGCCCCGCTCCTGCCCGGCGGAGCTGAGCCCCGCGAAGACCACCGACGCCGCCAGAAACACCGGCAGCAATGCCGTCTGCCAATTAGCGGCCCAGTCGCTCCGGGCGGCGGTGGTGTAGAAACCGGGAACGGCCCCCCGCTGCTTGCAGGCCCCCTGGGAGGTCCCGGCCACCAGATAGGGCGGCTCGTCGTCCATGGCGGCGGCGCGGAACATGTCGTAGTTGCCCCGGCTCTCCCGGCGGACGCCCCACTGGGCGAAAACCAGGGCCATACAGCTGACGGCGGCGTAGGGCGTGACGGTGCTGGGGTCCTCCGCCAGCAGGCGGGAGGCGCAGTCCGCCGCCGAGACCAGGGCGGAGAGAGATACCAAAAGCTCGCTGACGCAGCGGCGCCGGGCCAGCATGTAAAAGCCCTTGAGGAACACGTGGCGGCACAGCACCGCCGTCAGGGCCAGACAGGTCAGGGTGATGATGTAAGAAAGCCGCAGGTCGCCGGACCAGTAGGGGACCTTGATCTGATAGCGCTCCAGAAGCAGGGCCAGCGTGGGCGGCAGGGCGGTCAGCAGGGGGAACAGGAGGCTGTGCTTCCGGCGGAGGTAGAGCTGCCGGGCGTCGTGGGCGGCTTCCCACAGCTCCGGCTCCGGGCCGATGGGTTCCGGGTCCGGCTCGGGTTCCGGCGGCGGGGGCAGGTTCTCGGTGTCCTCCATGGGACGCCGGGAGAACAGGCCCCGGCGGGGCGGCAGGATGGCCTCTTTAGATTCCTCCATCACGGCGTCCACGGTGCTGCCCACCACGTCCTCCAGGGAGATGGGCCGGGGCCGGGGGATTTTCAGGCGCTCGGCCTCGGCCTCTCCGGCCCGCTCCGCCTCCTGCAGGGGGTCCGGGATGGGGGGCGCTTTCGGGGGCTTCGAGGGCTTGGACGGCGGGTCGGGAATCCGCTGCGTCGCCTGCTCCGCCGGAGGGGAAGCCTTTTCCGGAGGAGGTTCCGGCGCTTTGGGCGCGTTCTTTTGGACGGGGGCCGTTTTGGCCCCGGAGGCCGCCGGGGGAACGGGCTTCGCTGCCGTCTCAGGAGCGGCCTTCGCCTCCGCCGGGGGAGCGGCCGGGGGATTTTCCGCCGTGTTCTCCGGCTCCACGGACCGGAGAAGCTGGTGCTCCAGGCTCCCGCCGTATTCGGCCAGGATATCCTCCAGGGAGTAATCGTCTTCCACGGCGGCGTTCTCCGGGCCGGTATGCAGTTTGTCGTTGTCCTTTGGGGTCATGGCAATCCTTCCTTCGCAAGGGGAATCGGTGTCGGAACTTGGATTCATAGCCGATAGAGGTGAAACGTAGGGCAAAGCCCGTGTGCGGCCTATGAAGTCCAAAGCAATGCCGCTTATGCGGCCTTCTGCGGCGTTTTGCGCCGCAGACTTCAAAAGAGGTATTTTACCTCTTTTGAAGTGCTTTGACTATAAATGCAGGTGGTTTTCCGTTACAGCCGCTGCCGCACAGCCTCGTAGAGCAAAATCGCCGCAGCGGCGGAGGCGTTCAGGGAGTTCAGCCTGCCCCGCATGGGGATGCTGACCAGGAAGTCGCAGCTCTCCGCCACCAGCCGCCCCATGCCGTCCCCCTCGCTGCCGATGACGATGGCGGCGGGGCCCTTCAGGTCGGCGTCGTAGAGGGACGTAGTCCCGTCCGCCGCCGTGCCGAAGACCCAGACGCCTTGCTTTTTCAGGTCCTTGAGCAGGGCGGGGAGGTTGGGCACCCGGGCCACGGGGACGTGGGCCACGGCCCCGGCGGAGGTCTTGGCGACGACGGCGGTCAGCCCGGCGCTGCGGCGCTTGGGGATGATGACGCCGTGGGCTCCGGCGCACTCCGCCGTCCGGATGACGGCCCCCAGGTTGTGGGGGTCGCTGAGCTCGTCGCAGATTACCAGCAGGGGCGGCTCGCCCTTGTCCGCCGCCGCTTGCAGGATGTCCTCCACCGTGGCGTACTCCCGGACAGAGGCCAGGGCAATGACGCCCTGGTGGGCGTGGGTGCGGCTCATGCCGTCCAGCTTCCGCCGGTCGGCCTCCACCACCACGGTCCCGGCGGCGCGGGCCTTGGAGGCGATGTGGCCCAGGGTCCGGTCCGTCTCGCCCTTTTGCAGGTAGATCTTATCAATCGCCGTTCCGGCCCGCAGGGCCTCGATGACGGCGTTCCGTCCCTCGATGATGCCGTCGGCCTCCGGGCCGGGGAATTTGCGGTCGTCCATAAGCGCTCCTTTTCGGTCTGTGAAAAACGGAGGGTTTTTCGGATTTTTGTCGAGATAAATGTAGTATACCATAGAGTATGTCGAGAATAAAGCGGGAATTTACAGAAATTTCATGAAAGCGCCTTGTGACTTTTTCACTTCTGTGGTATACTGCGATATAATTTCGACGACTATGAGATTTAGGACCTGTATTCATAACCGGGGAATGCCGGCTGAGCGAGGGATTTTGCCTCCAGCGGGCTGCCGCCCGGGGAAAAATTTGAACGAAGAGTGGGACCAATAGACCCGCTCAGCCGGCGTTCAACGAATGTGAATACAGATTCTCAGAGCACAGAGCGGCGCGCGGCGGCTCTGAAAGGAGCAATTGAATACATGGACCAAAACAATAAAAATAAGAAACCCGATCAACCGAAAAACAGCAACTGGCGGGGCTTCGTCCACCTGATCTGCTGGGCGGTGCTGCTGGCGGCGCTGGTGAGCTACGCCACCACGTACATGACCAGCGTGGGCCATCAGGCCAGCTCCGTGGAACTGGAATACAGCCAGTTCCTGGATATGCTGGACACCGGGAAGGTGTCCGCCGTGGACTTCGACAGCGACGAGGCCATCCTCATCATCACCCCGGTGGACGGCTACGTCTACACCAACGACGAGGGCACGGAGTACACCAAGACCACCCTGGAGGACGGGACCTCCGCCTACACCTTTACCAACGACCTGGGGCTTCCCCAGCACGCATCTCTGGAGCTGTTTACGGTTCAGCTCCAGTCCTATGACGCGATTGTGGAGCACATCCGGGAGCTGGATAAGGCCGAGCACCCCGTCTACGCCGAGGGCGACGGCATCCGCATCAACCGGGACTATCAGCCCCCGGTCAGCCCGATTCTGCTCTTCCTGGTGAACCTGGCCCCCTTCTTTATCATCATCCTGGTCATGAGCCTTGTCATGAGCTGGATGGCGAAAAAGGGCATGGGCGGCATCGGAGGCATCGGCGGCGTG
>CAQVQZ010000153.1 GCA_948902155.1 uncultured Oscillibacter sp. | reverse complement strand
CCGCCGCCGATGTTGGTGTGGCCCACCTCGCTGTTGCCCATCTGCCCGTCGGGCAGGCCCACGTCCAGCCCGGAGGCGGCGAGGGTGGTGTGGGCGAACTCCTGGAAGAAACGGTCCAGCCGGGGAGTGTTCGCGGTCCTGACGGCGTTGCCCGTCTCGCCTCCGCCGGCGCCGAACCCGTCCATAATAATCAGAGTAGTCGGTGTTTTGTTCATAAAAAATCTCCTTCGCTCATCAGGCCAAACGCAAGCGGCCCGACAAGGAACCTCCTCCCATAGCGCACCCGCACTAAAAAGGGAGGGGGGAACCTCCGGTTCCCGGTTTTCTCCGCCAAAGGCGGAGAAATAATTGAAATCATTTTCCTGACGACACGATGGTGCCTCTCCTCGCGGCATAGCCGCTGCGGCCTCCGCTGAAAACATGCCGCCGGCATGTTTTCTTAACGCTGCGGCGTCAGGAAAATACCGATACCCCAGCCGCCTTGGGCGGCGTCACCAGTCCGCAGACTGGTGAGGGGGGATTCTCAAGGGGGGACAAAGTCCCCCCTTGAAACGCGCGTCAGCGCGTCATTCCTGATTCGCCGCGTTGATGATCTCAACGAACTTGTCGGGCTTGAGGGAAGCGCCGCCGATGAGTCCGCCGTCGATGTCGGGCTGGGCCAGCAGCTCGGCGGCGTTCTTGGCGTTCATGGACCCGCCGTACTGGATGGTGACGCTCCGGGCCACCCGGGCGCCGTACAGGGAACGGATGGTGGCGCGGATGTTGGAGCAGACCTCGCCGGCCTGCTCGGCGGTGGCGGTCTTGCCGGTGCCGATGGCCCAGATGGGCTCATAGGCGATGATGCAGCGGCGCAGCTTGTCGGCGGGCACGCCGAAGAGGGCGCTCTTCACCTGCAGGGCGATCCACTCGTTGGTGATGCCGGTTTCCCGCTGCTCCAGGCTCTCGCCCACGCAGATGATGGGGTTCATACCGGCGTTGAGGACGGCGTGGACCTTCTTGTTTACCGTCTGGTCGGTCTCGCCGAAGTACTGGCGGCGCTCGCTGTGGCCGATGATGACGTACTTGACGGCCAGGTCCTTGAGCATTTCCACGGAAACCTCGCCGGTGTAAGCGCCCTTCTCCTCGAAATAGACATTTTCCGCGCCGACGGAGATGCGCAGGTCCTTGAAGGCCTTGGCGGCGGTGGAGATGTTGCAGGCGGGGACGCAGATCAGGGTTTCGCACCACTTGGCGCGGGGCATGATCTTGCGGATATCCTCGGCAAACTTCTTGGTCTCGCTGGCGGTCATGTTCATCTTCCAGTTGCCGGCAATCACGGTCTTGCGGTATCTGCGATTCATGATGATCAAAACTCCTTTATATCTTTTCAAATTGTGGGGTAAGCTGACGAAATAGCAACCAACTATTATATAGCCGAATCAGAGGGAAATGTCAAGGGTAAAAGGGGCTTTTTCTGAACTTTTATCGAAAAACAGCCGAAACGCGCCCCCTCAACCGCCCCTCCGGGAAAACAGCCGCGCCCCAAGCGCCCGTTTTCCCATCAAAGATAGACAGGGGAGGGGCCAGGGAACCCACGGTTCCCGGTTTTTCCGCCACAGGCGGAAAAAGAGTTTAAATCATTTTCGTGACGACATGTGCGTCACGAAAATTCCGCTACCCCAGCCGCCTTGGGCGGCGACACCAGTGACCGAATCACTGGTGAGGGGGAATCCAAAGGGGGGACGAAGTCCCCTCTTTGAGGGCGAAGCCCCCTCAGGCGTCCAACAGGCAAGCCACCCCCGGCAGCTCCTTGCCTTCCATGAACTCCAGGGAAGCGCCGCCGCCAGTGGAGATGTGGGTCATCTTGTCGGCGTAGCCCAGCTGCTGCACCGCCGCCGCGCTGTCGCCGCCTCCGATGATGGTGATGGCGTCGGTTTTGCTGAGGGCCTCGGCCACGGCCTTGGTGCCCGCGGCGAACTTCTCGAACTCAAACACGCCCATGGGGCCGTTCCAGATGACGGTGCCCGCGTCGGCCACCGCGCCGCAGTACAGCTTGACGGTCTCCGGCCCGATGTCCAGGCCCTGCCAGCCGTCGGGAATCTCACCGGCGGACACGACCTTGCTCTCGGCGTCGGGGGCGAACTTGTCCGCCACCACGGTGTCCACAGGCAGGAGCAGCTTCACGCCCTTGTCCTTGGCCTTCTGGATCATCTCCAGGGAGTAGTCCTTCCAGTCCTCCTCCAGCAGGGAGTCGCCCACGGTGCCGCCCTGGGCGGCGGAGAAGGTGTAGGCCATGCCGCCGCCGATGATGATGGTGTCGGCGATCTCCAGCAGGTTGTTGATGACGCCGATCTTGGAGGAGACCTTGGCCCCGCCCAGGATGGCCACCAGAGGCCGCTTGGGATTGGCCAGCGCGCCGCCGATGAAGTCCAGCTCCTTCTGAATCAGGAAGCCGGAGACGGCGGGGAGGTAGTCCGCCACACCGGCGGTGGAGGCGTGGGCCCGGTGGACCGCGCCGAAGGCGTCGGAGACGTACACGCCGCCGTCCCCGGCCAGAGCGGCCATCTTCTTGGCCAGCTCGGGGTCGTTCTTGGTCTCGCCCTTCTCAAAGCGGGTGTTCTGGAGCAGCATGATCTCGCCGGACTTCAGGGCGGCGGCCTTGGCCTGGGCGTCGGGGCCCACCACGTCGTCCGCCAGAATCACGCTCTTGTCCAGCAGCTCGCCCAGCCGGGCGGCCACGGGCTCCATCCGCAGCTCGGCCAGGGACTTCTTCCACTTCTCCTCGGTGATGGAAGCCTCGTCCTTGCCCTTTTCCAGCTGCTTCTTCTTATAGGATTCGAAGGTGGCCACAGGCTTGCCCATATGGGAGCAGGCGATGACCGCCGCGCCCTGGTCCAGCAGGTACTGGATGGTGGGCAGGGCGGCGCGGATGCGCTTGTCGTCCGTGATGACGCCGCTGCCGTCCTTGGCCATGGGGACGTTGAAGTCGCAGCGCAGCAGGACCTTCTTCCCGGACACGTTGATGTCTTTGACGGTCTTCTTGTTGTAATTCATATCAGAACTCCTCCAAAAAGCAATATTTCACGGCGCAGAAGCGCCGGTTTAAACGCTTGGAGCGGCCATCCCGCCGGTCCCCAGCAGTCCGGGGAACCCGGCCTGCCGCAGGGCCTCGTAGACGCAGACGGCCACGGTGTTGCTGAGGTTCAGGCTCCGGGCCTCGTTGACCATGGGCAGGCGGACGCAGCGCTCCCGGAACCGCTCCCGGAACGCCAGGGGAAGCCCGGCGGTCTCCTTGCCGAAGAACAGCCAGCTGTCCGCCGTAAACGCCGCCTCGGTGTAGGGCCGGGGGGCCTTGGTGGTGGTGAGCCAGAGGTCGCTGAGAGCTTCCGGATGGCGGTGGAACAGGTCCTCCAGATTCTCATAGTCGGAGACCTGGACCAGATGCCAGTAATCCAGCCCCGCCCGCCGCACGGCCTTCTCGGAGATGTCGAAGCCCAGGGGGCGGACCAGGTGGAGGCTGGAGCCGGTGGCGGCGCAGGTGCGGGCGATGTTCCCGCAGTTCTGGGGAATCTCCGGTTCCACCAGCACGACATGCAGCATAGGGACAGCCCCCGCTTTCCTCAGAATCTCCCGGCCGCGTCCTCCCGCCGGAGTTTCCCCGGCTGGAAAGCACACTTTTCAACCCGAATGGCTATATTGTAATCCATTACCTGCGCAAATTCAACTACATTCTTTCCAGCGTCCGGCATTTTCAGAAAAACATACCAGATTGGGGGAGCAAATTCTGCAAAATGCCGAAAATCGCAGGCGAACAGGCCCTGTTTTCCAGGCGTTTCCGTGGACTCTGACAAAAACGGCCAAGAAATAGGAAAAGATTTGGAAGAAATATTAGAAACAAATTCGGCCGAACCACTGGATTTTCCCCGAAAGTTTGATATAATGGATTTTGTCTTTAGTAAAAATGTGCAAACACGCGAAGGAGGGGGAAGCTCATGAGCTGTCTGCGTCGAGCCGTGTTCATCCTGGAAGAGGACGCCGCCGTTCCCGCCGGCGCCAAACCGCTGATACTGGAAGCCATCATGTCCCGCCCCATACTAGCCTGGGCAGGGGACCAATTGCGGGCCGACGGCGTTCAGCGGTTTTTCGCTGTCTGCGGGCCCCGCTTCGCGGAGGAAGCGGCCCGCTGCCTGCCGCCGGAGGCGGAGGTCTCCGAGCGCTGGGCGGACCTGGAGGCGTTTTTGGACACGGACGAGCCGGTGCTGGTGCTGCCCCGGGCCGCTTTCCCCATGGCGGAGGCGGGGCCGGGCTTTGCCTACGCCGCCCCCGGCCGGGAGCTGCGGGAGACCTGGCGGCAGCGGATGACCAACAGCGTCCAGGGCGCGGAGCTGGTGTCCGGCTGGCTTCCGGTCTTCGGCCCGGAGACCATCGCCGAGATCGAGGCGATGCTGGCTTCCAAGGAGTGAATCCGTCCAATCCGGGCATCGGTTGGACAATATAATACAATGATCGGCACCGATCATGGAAAGAGAGCGTTTGGGTATGATTTCACACGGGAAAGATATCAAGGTGTTTTCCGGCAACGCGAACCTGAAGCTGGCGAAGGAGATCTGCGCGCAGATGGGCACGAAGCTGGGAGAGGCCGAGGTCGGCGCCTTCTCCGACGGAGAGGTGTATGTCTCCCTCTATGAGACCGTCCGGGGCAGCGACGTCTTCGTGGTCCAGCCCACCTGCGGCCCGGTCAACAACAACCTGATGGAGCTGCTGATTATCATCGACGCCCTGAAGCGCGCCTCCGCCGGGCGGATCACCGCCGTGATTCCCTACTACGGCTACGCCCGCCAGGACCGGAAGGCCAAGGCCCGGGACCCCATCACCGCCAAGCTGGTGGCGAATATGATCACCGCCGCCGGGGCGGACCGGGTGCTGACCATGGACCTCCACGCCGCCCAGATCCAGGGCTTTTTCGACATCCCGGTGGACAATCTGGCGGGGAACCCCATTTTTGTGGATTACTACGCCAAGAAGTTCGGCTCCGCCTGCGAGGACATGGTGGTGGTGTCCCCGGACGTGGGCTCCGTCTCCCGTGCCCGGGCCTTCGCCCAGAAGCTGCACATGCAGCTGGCCATTGTGGATAAGCGCC
>CAQVQZ010000152.1 GCA_948902155.1 uncultured Oscillibacter sp. | reverse complement strand
TCAGCTCATCCTCGGTGATCTCGGACTTCTTCTCCTGCTTCTTGAAGTTGTCCATAGCGTCCCGGCGGATGTTCCGGATGGCCACCTTGCCGCCCTCGGCGTACTTGCGGATCTGCTTGACCAACTCCTTGCGGCGCTCCTCCGTCAGCTGGGGGAAAGCCAGGCGCAGAGCCTTGCCGTCGTTCTGGGGGTTGATGCCCAGGTCGGAGTTCTGGATGGCCTTCTCGATCAGCTTCAGGGCGGAGCCGTCCCAGGGGGAGATCAGCAGGGTCCGGGGGTCGGGAGAGGAAATGGCCGCGATCTGCTGGATGGGGGTGGGGCTGCCGTAGTAATCCACCAGGATGCGGTCCAGCACGGCGGCGTTGGCCCGGCCCGCCCGGACGGAGGCAAAGTCCGACGCTACGGAGTCGATGCTCTTTTTCATCTTGTCCTCGTATACTTTGTATTCGTCTTTCAGCATGATTGGAAAGCTCCTTTCAAAATTGGTTCGTATTGGGAACGCTCTGGGGGTGGTGGGGGTGCGATGCAGGGGGATTGGCATTCGCGGGGGCGCGGGCGGCTGATAGCCGCCCCTACAGGGGTGGGGGTTTGGGGAGATGGGCAGTTAACGAAGAAACCCTCCGTCATTTGCTTCGCAAATGCCACCTCCCTTTTCAAGGGAGGTAAAAAAGGTCCCCTGAACAACATTCGGTACACTCAAAAAATGGTCCGTATTCGCAGCCGCCAGGTTGCCGTCGCTTCGGCCTGGTTCTCCACCGGACAGACAGAGCGCGCGAAAGTTCTTTTGCCTACTTTTCTTTCAAGAAAAGTAGGAGAAAAGTAGGTTATTCGCGGACGATGGTGCCTACTTTTTCGCCCAGGATGGCTCGGACGATGTTTTGGGGGTCTTTGAGGGCGAAGAGCAGGACGGGGATGTGGTTGTCCATGGAGAGAGACGTGGCGGTGGTGTCCATGACCATCAGGTGCTGGGCCAGGACGTCGTCGTAGCTGATGGCGTCGTATTTCACGGCGCTGGGGTCCTTCACCGGGTCGGCGGAATAGACGCCGTCCACGTTTTTCGCCAGCAGGATCACCTCCGCGCCGATCTCCGCGGCGCGGAGCACCGCAGCGGTGTCCGTGGAGAAGAAGGGGTTGCCCGTGCCGCAGCCGAAAATGACCACACGGCCCTTCTCCAGGTGCCGGATGGCGCGGGAGCGGATGTAGGGCTCGGCGATGGGGCGCATCTCAATGGCCGTCTGCACCCGGACGGGAATGCCCTTCTGCTCGCAGACGTCCGCTACCGCCAGACAGTTCATCACCGTCGCCAGCATGCCCATGTGGTCGGCGCGGGTCCGCTCCATGCGGCCTCCGCCGTCCTTCGCGCCCCGCCAGAAGTTGCCGCCGCCTACCACCAGGCCGATCTGGACCCCCATGTCCAGGCACTGCTTCACTACGTCGCAGACCTGGCCGATGACTTGAAAATCCAATCCGGCGCACTTCTCTCCGGCCAGGGCCTCGCCGCTGATCTTCAGCAGCACCCGCCGGTATACAGGTTTTGACATCGCGTGACCTCCCTTTTCAGTCGATCTCGTTCTACCGGAAATCCTCCGGAACAGCGCTTCTATTTTAACGTATTTTTCCGGTTTTGCATAGGGGGAAAACGCGATTTTTCTAAAAAAGAGGCGGCGGGGGCCCGTGGGGCTGGTTTTTGCGGTTGTGCGGGGGCTTGGAATCGTATAGAATGATGGTGTGTGGGCTGTTTGCCGGCTTCGGGGCCCCCGCAAAATCGAAGATTTTGTGGGGAAAGGAGGAAGGAATGGAGCGGGTGGAGTTTTCGCCGTCAGGCGGAAACGGAACTGAGCGGAATTTCTTCCGACGCAGTCGCGGCTGGGGAGTTTCGCGCCTGCGGGCGCGACCAATGGGCGCTGCCCCTTGGAACCCCGCAGCCTTTGTAAAGGCTGGCGAAACTTTTTACTGCGCTTCGCGCCCTCCTTTTTGGAGATTCGTGTTTGAAAGGAGTCTTCTCATGGTTTTCGACGGACATTCCGACCTGCTCTACGACGTGGCCCGCCGCCGCCTGGCGGGCGAGGACCGTGTGCTGGAGCGGCAGCACCTGGACCGCCTCCGGCGGGGCGACGTGGAGGGGCTGGTCCTGGCCCTCTGGTACGGCTGGGGCGGCGGCCGGACCTTCTGGAAGGACATCCCCGGCGGGGACCGCGCCCCCCGGCGGCTGGAGCTTATGCTGGACTGCGCGCAGGCGGAGTTCGCCGAGTGCCCCTGGCTGGCGGTCGTCTCCACGGTGGAGGAGGCGGAGGCCGCCAGGACGGATGGGAAAATCTACGCATTTTTGGCTGTCGAGGGCATGGAGGCCCTGGCGGGGCCGGAGGACTTGGACCGGCTGGCCGCTCTGGGGCTCCGGCTGGGGACCCTGACCTGGAACGAGGAGAACCAGTTTGCCGCTGGAGCCGCCCAGGACCCCGGCAAGGGCCTCACCGGGCTGGGGCGGCGGGCCGTCCAGCGGATGGAGGAGCTGGGAATGCTGGTCGACGTGTCCCATTTGAACGACGGCGGCTTTTGGGATGTGATGCGGATGGCCGTCCGGCCTGTGATTGCCTCCCATTCCAACTGCCGGGCGCTGTGCGGCGTGCCCCGGAACCTCACCGACGAGCAGCTCCGGGCCATCCGGGACAGCGGCGGCGTGGTGGGGCTGAACGTCCACCACAAGTTTGTCCACGAGGACCCGGAGCGGCGGACGGCGGAGACCCTGGCCCTCCACGCCGCCCATATGGCGGAGGTCATGGGGGTGGAGCACGTGGCCTGCGGCTTCGACTTCTGCGAGTTCATGGGGCCCGGCAACGACGGCGCGGCGGGGCTGGAGGACTGCGGGGGCGTCCCCCGGCTTTTCCGTGCCTTGGAGGACCTGGGCATGAGCGCCGCGGAGCGGAACATGATTGCCCGTGAAAATTTTTTGCGGATTTTGGCCAAAGGGGAAAAGTAGGCATTGAATTTTCCCACCGGATTCACTATACTGGACACGGAAAAAGAAAGGAGGCAGAGCCTTATGTATTCCTGCAATCAGCTGCTCCAGGCCCTGAAGGAGGGCCGGTGCGACGCGCCCCTCTCCGCCGTCTACACCGCCGGGGGGCTGGCCCAGGCCAAGGCCAGGGCCCTGCATGTCACCCAGGCCCTGGCGGACTCCTTCGCCCCCAAGGGAGCCGCCGCCCTCTTCAGCGGCCCCGGCCGCACGGAGCTGGGGGGCAACCACACGGACCACCAGCGGGGCCACGTCCTCTGCGCCAGCGTGGACATGGACATGCTGGCCTGCGCCGCCCCCAACGGGCTGAACGTCATCCGGGTCCAGTCCGAGGGCTACCCCACCCTGGAGGTGGACCTCAGCGATCTCTCTCCCCGGCCCGAGGAGACCAACAGCTCCGCCGCCCTGGTCCGGGGCGTGGCCGAGGGCATCGCCCAGCGGGGGCACCAGATCGGCGGCTTCGACGCCTGCGCCGTGTCCAACGTCCTCTCCGGGTCCGGGCTTTCCTCCTCCGCCGCCTATGAAATTCTGATGGGCAATATTCTCAACCACTTCTTCTGCGAGGGAAAGCTTGACGCCGTGGAGCTGGCGAAGATCGGGCAGTACGCCGAGAACGTCCACTTCGGCAAGCTCAGCGGTTTGATGGACCAGATGGGTTCCTCCGTAGGCGGCGCGGTGGCCATCGACTTCGGTGATCCCGCCAATCCGGTGGTCCGGCCTATCTCCTATGACTTCGCCCGCTCCGGACACGCCCTCTGCATCGTGGATACCGGCTCCGACCACAGCGCCAAGCACCTGACGGAGGACTACTCCGACATCACACGGGAGATGCGCTCCGTAGCGGTCCATTTCAGCAGGCAGCTCCTCCGGGAGGTCCCCGAGGCCGACTTCCGCTCCGCCATCCCCGCCCTGCGGCGGGAGTGCGGCGACCGGGCCGTTCTCCGGGCCCTCCACTTCTACGAAGACGACCGCCGGGCCGTCCAGGAGGCGGACGCGCTGGAGCGCGGCGACTTTGGTGCCTTCCTGGCCCTGGTGAACGCCTCCGGGCTGTCCTCCTCCCTGCACCTCCAGAACACCTGGTCCACGGCGGACCCCCGGCAGCAGGCCATCCCCCTGGCCCTGGCCTTCGGCCGGGAGCTGCTGGAGGGTACCGGCTCCATCCGGGTCCACGGCGGCGGCTTCGCCGGAACCATCCAAGCCTTCGTCCCCCTGGAGAAGCTGGACGCCTTCCGCGCTGGCATGGAGGCCCTGCTGGGTCCCGGCATGTGCCACATCCTCCGCATCCGGCCCCAGGGCGGCTGCGTCGTTGTCAGCTGAAAGCCTTTATAAATAGCTCTTCAAAAGACTTTTATATGAGAGGAAGTATCCGCTATGGTCAATGAAGCTGTATCCAAACTGGCGGCTTATGCCCTGCAAACGGGGCTGATCGAGGAAAACGAATACTTTTGGGCCGTCAATACCATTCTGGACGCCTTGCAGCTGGACAGTTACACCGACCCTGGTCAGTCTTGGGGAACGGTGGAGCTGGCCCCCGTTCTGGAGGAGCTGCTGGACGACGCTTACCGGCGGGGCGTGCTGAAGGAGGATTCCGTGGTCTACCGGGACCTCTTCGACACGGAGCTGATGGGGCGGCTCACCCCCCGGCCCGCCCAGGTCATTGAGAAGTTCCAGGCTCTCCGGGCCCAGGACGCCAAGGCCGCCACCGACTGGTACTATCGGTTCAGCCAGGACACCAATTACATCCGCCGGGACCGCATCGCCAAGGACATGCAGTGGAAGGCTCCCACTGAATACGGCGAGCTGGACATCACCATCAACCTCTCCAAGCCGGAGAAGGACCCCAAGGCCATCGCCGCCGCCAGGGACCTCCCCGCTTCCGATTATCCCCGCTGCCAGCTCTGCGCCGAGAACGAGGGCTACGCGGGGCGGGTCAACCACCCCGCCCGGCAGAACCACCGCATTGTGCCCATTACCATCAACGGGTCCCCCTGGTTTCTTCAATACTCTCCATATGTCTATTATAATGAGCATTGCATCTGCCTGAACCGGGAGCACACCCCTATGAAGATCGACCGGGCCTGCTTCGGGAAGCTGCTGGACTTCGTGGGGCAGTTCC
>CAQVQZ010000151.1 GCA_948902155.1 uncultured Oscillibacter sp. | reverse complement strand
ATAACATTCTACACCTCAAGTCAATACACTGTTATTTTATTGGATTGCTATAAATCCTTCGATTTCAGAACTTTTTTGAAAGTTCTGAAATCGTAAGCAGCTTGTCGAAAAGACTTTTTCGACAAGCTGAAGCGCCGTCCGAAGCCGGACGGCGCTTCCTTATGCCTTTTTCCGCCCAGCCAGCAGCATCGCGCCCCCGGCCAGCGCGGACAGGTCCGCCAGATTGAACACAAAGCGGTCCAGGGGCGCGGGGGCCTGGGGGAACTGGATGTAGTCGTAGACCCGGCCGTGCCGGACCCGCTCATAGAGGTTGCTCAGCCCTCCCCCCAGAATCAGGCCCGCTCCCGCCGGGCTCTGCCGCCGCTGGGACCACAGGAGTCCCAGCGCCGCCGCCGAGGCCAACGGCAGGACCTCCCCCGGAATGGGCAGGCCGAAGGCCGCGCCCTCGTTCCAGAGGGCTTTCAGCCGGACCCGGCCCCCAAAAACGTCCGCGTCCCGGCGGCTGGAGCGGTCCAGATACCAGCGGGCGGCGGTGCAGGCGGAAAAGGACGTCAGCGCGGTGAAAAGTGTTTTCATGGTTCCTCCTTCTGCTGTTCCGCCTTCTGCATGGCGGCGCGGAGGGCTCCGTGGCCCTGGCGGTTGTTCCGGCGCAGAACTTGGGCGATCTGGCCCTGGACGGACTCCAACTCCTCCCGGAAGCCGGAGGCGGAGACCCGCAAAGCCCCGTGTCCCAGGATGATGAGCTGCTCCGGGCCGTCGGAGGTGGCGACCTTTACCCGGTGCTGCTTGCCGATCTCATAGGTGGCCCGCTCGATATAGGCGTCCGCCGTCTCCGCCTCCTTGGTGTAGACAACGTAGATATTGTGGTACTTCTCCACGGACCCCTGCCCGCCCCGGACCTTGTAAGCGTCGAAGACGGCGATGACCTCGCATTTCCGGTAGCCCTGGTAGTTGCACAGAAGGTCGCAGAGGGCCTTCCGGGCGGCGTCCAGGTTCTCCTGGGCCATGGTTTTCAGCTCGTCCCAGGCGAAAATCAGGTTGTACCCGTCCACCAGCAGATACTCCGGCCCCGAAGGCGGACGGCGGATGGGGCGGCTCTCCGGCGCGGGGGCCTGGACGGGACGCTTGGGGGGCTTGGGCGGAAGGAAGTCCCGTCGCTTCACCGGGCCGTAGGTCCGTTCGAAGATGGATTGCAGTTCCTTGTCCTGCTGGATGGTCCCGGCGTAGGCGGGGGAAGGGCCGGTGCGGCGGGGGGCCTCCTCCGCCTCCGGGGCGGGGCTGTCCAGGCGGACGCCGCTGTCCACGTGGGCCTGGGCGGGGACCTGGTCCCACTTGACGGTGTAACCCGCCCCGTGGGCGCAGAAGACGGAGTCCGGCGTGTTCTCCACGTCCCGTTCCGGGTCGTAGCCGATGGCCTCGATAACGCTCTCCGGGTCCGCGCAGGGGCGGTAGCCCGCCGGGCGGCAGCTGAGACGGCCCTGGCCCCGGGTATAGGCGGCGACTTCCCGGGCATAGTCTCCCATAGCGGCCACCGGGGCCTGTCCGGTGAGGATGGTTTCCTCCCCCACGGCCTCCGGCGGGTCCGTCTCGCCGCCCATCTGCTGGACGTCGCTCAGCGCCCGGCCCACCTGGGCGGCGGGCAGCTCCAGGCGGAAGGCGTACCAGGGTTCCAGCAGCACGCTCTCGGCGCTCATAAGGCCCTGGCGGACCGCCCGGTAGGTGGCCTGACGGAAGTCGCCGCCCTCGGTGTGCTTCTCGTGGGCCCGGCCCGCCGTCAGGGTGATTTTCATATCCGTGACGGGGGACCCGGTGAGGACCCCCAGGTGTGGCTTTTCCCAAAGATGGGTCAGGACGAGGCGCTGCCAATGGCCGTCCAGCTTGTCCTCGGAACAGACGGTGCCGAACCGGAGGCCGCTGCCCCTGGGCAGGGGTTCCAGGAGCAGGTGGACCTCGGCGTAATGCCGCAGCGGCTCAAAGTGCCCCACGCCCTCCACAGGGGCGGCAATGGTCTCCCGATAGACGATGCGCCCCGCGCCGAAAGACGCCTCCATGCCGAAGCGCTCCAGCAGCCGGCGGCGCAGAATCTCGATCTGGACCTCCCCCATGAGCTGGACCCGGATTTCCCGCGCGGCTTCGTGCCAGACCACGTGGAGCTGGGGGTCCTCCTCCTCCAAAAGGCGCAGGGCCTTGAGGGCGGCGGAGGGGTCCGCGTCCGTCTCCACCTGATAGGCCAGCACCGGCTCCAGGGCCGGGACGGTCCAGGCGGTCTCGAACCCCAGCCCCTGGCCGGGCAGGGCGCGGCTCAATCCGGTGACAGCCACCACCGTCCCGGCGGGGGCCTCGTCCACGGGGCGGAACTTCGCCCCGGAGTAGACCCGGAGCTGGTCGGCCTTTTCCTCCCAAATCTCGTCCTCCGGCGTGTCCGGGCGGCGGTTGGTGAGGAGGTCCTTGGTTTTCAGAACGCCGCCGGTGACTTTCAGATAGGTGAGCCGTGCCCCCCGTTCGTCCCGGGCCACCTTGAAGACTCTGGCTCCGAAGTCCTCGGGATAGGTCCGGAGGGGGGCATAGCGTTGGAGTGCGCTCAGCAGCTCCTCCACGCCCTCCAGCTTCAAGGCGGAGCCGAACAGGCAGGGGAAGAGCTTCCGCCGGGCGATCAGGTCCGTCAGCTCCCCGTCGGAGACCGTGCCGGTTTCCAGGTAGCGCTCCAGCAGGGCCTCGTCCAAAACGGCGGCTTCCTCCGTCAAGTCCTCCGGCGGCAGGGAGAGGTCCGTACAGCCGGGGTCCAGGCGGCTTTTCAGCTCCGCCAGCAGGGCGGCGCGGTCCGCCCCCGCCAGGTCCATTTTATTGATGAACAGAAAGACGGGGACCTCGTAGCGCTCCAGCAGCCGCCAGAGGGTCCGGGTATGGGCCTGGACGCCGTCGCTGCCGCTGACCACCAGGATGGCACAGTCCAGCACCTGGAGCACCCGCTCCGCCTCGGCGGAGAAATCCACGTGCCCCGGCGTGTCCAGCAGGGTCACCGCCAAATCCCTCAGGGTCAGCTCCGCCTGCTTGGAGAAGATGGTGATGCCCCGCTCCCGCTCCATGGCGTCGGTGTCCAGAAAGGCGTCGCCGTGGTCCACCCGGCCCAGGCGGCGGATGGCGCCGCTGTGGTACAGCAGGGCCTCGGAGAGGGTGGTCTTCCCCGCGTCTACGTGGGCTAGGATGCCTGTGACGAGCTTGTTCAAAGGAGTACCTCCTTGAGGGGGGATTTCAGCCATGAAGATGGCTGGTGCTTTGCACCCCCCATTTTCTCTTTTTCTGTCCGCAGAAAAAGAGAAAACGGGCCGTGCACGGTCCAAAAGAGAAAAAGACTCCAACGGGGGCTGCGGGGGACGTGGGGCGCGATATGGTGCGGGGTTGGATAGGAAGGTTTTTACCCGCGGCGTGGTTTGAGCGGGGGTTTTGGTGCTTGTCGAATCGGCTTTCTCCTCTTTCCGCTGTCGCTCTGACTGGTTGGTCGGAAGGAGATTGGCGCGGCTTGGGGTGGGCTTGCCTTCCTTACCTTAGTTTTGCCCAAATCGTTAAAACGGCGTAAATAATGGGTTGGTGGAGCATGTAAATCCATAGCGAATAACGGCCTGCGGTGGTGATTAGGGGGACTTTTTTGGACGCTCTTTTTAGGTCCGGATGGAGACGGAAAAAGTAATAGCCCGTCAAAAACAGAAAAAACCAGGGGATGAGGGAAAAATAATCCGTCGAGAAAAAGCCCGGCGGGGGGAAGCCGATGAGAGCCGTCAGATGGTTTCGGTACAGCGCCGGGGGGAGGGGGGCGACGCGGAGGCTTTCAAAGCCCAGATAGCCCGCGTTTGTTTCTCGAAACAGTGCGAACAGAAAGAAGCTGCCTGCCAGCCCGGCGGGGGCGGGAATACGTTCCAGGAATGGACGGAGGAGGACCAGCAGCAGGGCCGACCCGCCTAACAGGGTCAGCACGCCGCAGTAGACCAGATTTTCGGGCATGAAGAACCACGTGACGGCGGTGATGAGGGCTCCGCAGAGGGAAACCGTCAGGCCCCGGCGGAGCTGGCGGCGGCCCAGGGACCAGCAATAGCCGGACAGGAGAATGAAGGTCCAGCAGATGCTCTGCTGCCACACGTGGGCGGCGGGGCCGTGATACCAGGGCCAGTTTACGCCGAACATGTAGACCAGGTCCCAGGCGGCGTGGTAGAGAATCATGCTGAGAAGGGCAAAGCCCCGGATGGTGTCCAGGGTTTGACTGCGGCGGCGCTCCACGGCGGGACCTCCTTTTGGATGCGATTACAAACGATACTGGAAAAGGGGGAGCTGCGCTCCCCCTTTCGAGTTTTAATAGGCGACGCCCCAATAGATGTCGGTAGTACATTTCTTGCCGCACACGGGGCACACGCCCTCCGTGCCGCTCTGCTTCAGGGGCATGCAGCGGGAGCTGACTCCGGCGCGCTCCTTCATGGCCAGCTCGCACTCCAGGGAGCCGCACCACTTGGAGCGGAGGAAGCCGCCCTTGCCCTCGGCGATGGCCTTGGCCTCTTCCGGGGTGGCGATGTCGAAGGTGTTGTCCTCCCGGTTTTTCAGGGCCATGGCGTACATGTTGTCGTGGACCGCGTCCAGGAGCTGTTTGACCGTCTCCTCCAAGCCCGCCAGGGGGACGAAGGTCTTCTCGCCGGTGTCCCGGCGGGCGATGACGCACTGTTCCTTCTCCATGTCCTTGGGGCCGATCTCCACCCGCAGGGGCACGCCCTTCATCTCGTACTCGGCGAACTTCCAGCCGGGGGAGTTGTCGCTGTCGTCCATCTTGGAGCGGATGCCGGCGGCTTTCAGCCGGTCCCGGAGCTGGGCGGCGGCGTCCAGGACGCCGGGCTTATGCTGGGCCACGGGGATAACCACCGCCTGGATGGGAGCCACGCGGGGAGGCAGGACCAGGCCGTTGTCGTCGCCGTGGGTCATGATGATGCCGCCGATCATCCGGGTGCTGACGCCCCAGCTGGTCTGGTGGGGATGGTGGAGCTGGTTGTCCTTGCCGGTGTAGGTGATGTCGAAGGCTTTGGCGAAGCCGTCGCCGAAGTAATGGCTGGTGCCCGCCTGGAGGGCCTTGTGGTCGTGCATCATGCACTCCACCGTATAGGTCTCCTCCGCGCCCTTGAACTTCTC
>CAQVQZ010000150.1 GCA_948902155.1 uncultured Oscillibacter sp. | reverse complement strand
AGCAGATGGAGTAGCCGGTGGCGGGAATCTCCAGGGTGGTCATGGAGTCCAGATAGCAGGCGGCCAGGCGGCCCAGGCCGCCGTTGCCCAGAGCCGCGTCGGGCTCCATCTCAAAGATGTCCGCCGCCTTGAAGCCCAGGTTTTCCAGGGCCTCCTTCAGCTGGGGGAGCACCCCCAGGTTGTAGGCGTTCTTGATCAGGCTCCGGCCCATCAGGAACTCCATGGACAGGTAGTGGACCTGCTTTTTCTGGTTTTTGCGGGTCTTCTTGCGGGTCTCGACCTCCCGCAGGGCCATCATGTCCCGAAGGACCAGGGCGCTGGCCCGCATCATCTCGCCGTCCATGGCCTCGTCGGCGGCTTTGCCGAAGTTGGTCATCAGCTTGGCGGACAGGGTTTTTTCCAGTTCTTTCGTCGTAATCGATCTCATAGGCGTTCTTACTCCTCGGACTTCTTTTTGCGGGTAGTTGTTTTCTTGGCGGCGGTTTTCTTCTCCGTCTTTTCGGCTTTCCCGGCCTTCTTTTCGGACTTCTTCACGTCCTTGGCGGCTTCCTTTTCCGCTTTGGCGGCTTCCTTCTCCGCCTTGGGCTTCCGGCCGCGCTTCTTGGGCGCTTCGGCGGGAGCGGCCTCCGCTACGGGAGCAATTTCCTCCGCGACCTCCGCGGCGGGCTTCTCTTCCACAGGCGCGGCTTCCACAACGGGAGCGGCTTCCTCAACAGGCGCAGCCTCTGCGACAGGGGCGGCTTCCCCGACAGGCGCAGCCTCTTCAACGGGAGCGGCTTCCTCAACAGGCGCAGCCTCCACAACGGGCGCAGCTTCCTCAACAGGCGCAGCCTCTACAGCGGGAGCAGCTTCTTCGACAGGAGCGGCCTCTTCCACCGGCTCGCTCTCATTCCGGGACTTCGCCCGCATGGTATCGGCGGGGATAGGCCAGGTCTGCCCGGTAATGGTGGCGTAAATCCGCAGATACTCCCTGGCGCTTCTGGCCCAGCTGAAATCGCAGGACATGGCCCGCTGCCGCAGCCGCGCGAAGACGTCGGGATAATCCTTGTACAGATACACGGCCTCCCGGATGACGTGGAGCATGTCGCCGCTGGAGTAGTTGGCGAAGCTGAAGCCGTTGCCCGCGTCCCGCCAGGACTCGCAGGGCTGGACGGTGTCCTTCAGGCCGCCGGTCTCCCGGACGATGGGCACCGTGCCGTAGCGCATGGCGATCATCTGGCTCAGGCCGCAGGGCTCGCTCTTGGAGGGCATGAGGAACAGGTCCGCGCCGGCGTAGATGGCCATGGACAAATCCTCGTTGTAGTCCATCCGGACAGACATCCGGCCGGGGTACTGCTGGGCGGCCCAGCCGAAGAAGTCCTCATACCGCTGGTCGCCGGTGCCCAGCACCACCAGCTGCATGGGCAGCTCCATCATGTCGTGGAGCACCTCGCAGATCAGGTCCAGGCCCTTGTGGGACACCAGGCGGCTGACCATGCCGACGATGGGCGTCTGGGCCTCTTCCCGCAGGCCCACCATCCGCTGGAGCTGGACCTTGCACGCCTCCTTGCCGGCCATGTCCCCGGCGGAGAAGTTCTGGAAGATGCGGCTGTCGGTCCTGGGGTCGTAGAGCTTCATGTCGATGCCGTTGAGCACGCCGGAGAGCTTGTCGGAGCACTGGCGCATGATGCCCTCCATCCGGTGGGCGAAGTAGGGCATTTTCAGCTCGTTGGCGTAGGTGGGGGAGACGGCGTTGACGGCGTCGGCGCAGAGGATGGCGCCCTTGAGCAGGTTGGCGTCGCCGTCCATGAGCAGAGTGCCGTCCTTGACCCATCCGGCGTCCAGGCCGAAGAGGTCGCCCAGGACGTAGGGGTTGTACCGGCCCTGGTACTCGATGTTATGGATGGTGACCACGGTCTTGAGGGAGCGGTAGCGCTCCTCCCGCACGCCGTCGTCCTTCAGGTAGATGGGCACCAGCGCGGACTGCCAGTCGTTGCAGTGGACGACCTCGGGCCAGAACTTGAAGTGGTCCAGCATCCGCACCACGGCCCGGGAGAAGAAGGCGAAGCGCTCGCCGTCGTCGGACTGGCCGTAGAGGGCGCCCCGGTTGAAATACTGCTCGTTGTCCAGGAAGTACCAGGTCACGCCGTCCTTCTCCATGGAGAAGAGGCCGCAGTAGCTGTGCCGCCACGCCAGGTCCACGTAGTCGTAGCACTCAAATTTCAGCTGGCTGCCGAAACGGTCCCGGACCCGCTCGTAGAGGGGCAGGACCACCGCCACCTCTGCGCCCTGCTCCGCCAGGGCGGGGGGCAGGGAACCCGCCACGTCGGCAAGCCCGCCGGTTTTGCAGAAGGGGACCGCTTCGCTGGTCACATACAGAATTTTCATAATACTCTCCTTTTTCATATCATCCCCGGCGTTCCGCCGAAGACCCGCAGGGTCCGGAGGGAGGATCAAACGATTCAAAGCCGGAACGGCGCCTCTTTACAGTATACCAAAAAAAGGCTCCCCGGTCAATCCGGCCTTTCAATCATAAAAGGGGGACGAGGCCGCCCCCCTTTTATGGATAATTACACCTTGCTGCCCTTGGCCAGGACGATGGGATACGTGGCGTGGCCCATCAGCGTCCGGCCGGGAAGAACCTCCACATCCTTGTCGGCGATGATGTAGCTCAGCTGCGCATCCTTCCGGATGACGCACTCCTTGAACACCACGCAGTTGCGCACCACAGCGCCCGCCTCGACCACGACGCCGGGGAACAGGATGGAGTTCTCCACCACGCCCTCGATGGAGCAGCCGTCGCCGAACAGGGAGTTGACGCACCTGCCGCCCGCGCCGATATAAGTGGAGCTGAGGTCCGCGTTTTTGGCGCGGACAGGCCGCTTGGCGCAGAACAGGTCCGCCCGGATGGCGGGGTCCAGCAGCTGCATGCTGCGGTCATAGTATTCCTGCACGGAGCGGATCTGCGCGGCGTAGCCCTTGAAGATATAGCTCTGGATTTTCAGCGTCTCCTTCCGGGCCTGGAGCACGTCGCCCCGCCAGCTGATCTGGTCCTTGGCGGAGCAGTCGTCCACCAGCTCCAGCAGCAGCTTCTTGGACACGACGTAGGTGCCCAGCCCCCGGAGCCCCCTGGGCGTGTGGGGATGGACGAAGACCTCCGTGACCCGTCCGCCCTCGCCCACCTGGAAGTAGGTGCCGTCCTCGGTCATGAAGCTGTCGTTGGCGCAGACGGCGGTGATGTCCGCGCCGGATTTCAAATGGCTCTCATAGATCTCGGTCAGGGGCAGGTTGGCCACCAGGTCGCCGTCGATCATCACCACGTAGTCCTGCCGGATATCCTCCAGATAGGACCGCACGGCGGACAGGGCCTCCATGTGGCCCCGGTAGGGCATCGCGCCCCAGTCGCCCTTATAATTGAAGGGAGGCAGCAGCCGCAGGCCGCCCCGCTTGCGGCTCAGGTCCCAGTCCTTGCCGGTGCCCAGGTGGTCCAGCAGGCTCTGGTAATGGCCGTGAAGAATGATGCCCACGTCGGTGGCCCCGGCGTTGACCAGGCCGGAGAGGGCAAAGTCCACCGCCCGGAACCTCCCGCCGAAGGGAATGGACGCGGAGGAGCGGATGGAGCCCAGCTCCTGGAGGTTGCCGCGGCGCTCATAGGTGAAAATGATTCCATGCAGTCCGTTCATTTGGACACCTCCTCACCGTTGCGGTTCAGCATGACGCCGGCCTTGGCGTCTCTGCCCTCCGGCAGCTCGCAGCCGGGGGCCAGCACCGTCAGGCCCCAGCCCTCCGGCGTGTTCTCCGGCGTGCCGCCCACATGGCAGCCCTTGCCGATCTTGCAGTCCTCACCCAGGATGGCGTATTCCACCACCGCGCCGGGCTCCACCACGACGCCGGGGAAGAGGACGGAATAGCGGACGGTAGCGCCTTCGCCCACGGTGACGTTGGGGGAGAGCACGGAGTTTTCCACCACGCCCTCCAGCACGCTGCCGCGGTTCACGGCGCTGTGGGTGACGGTGGAGTGGACGCCCATGAAGGCGGGCGGCGCGCTGATGGAGCGGGCGTAGATGGGCCAGGACTGGTCCCGCAGGTCCAGGCCGGACTCGGGGGCCAGCATATCCATGTTGGCGTCCCACAGGGACTCGAGAGTGCCCACGTCCTTCCAATAGCCCTCGAAGCGGTAAGCGGCCATGCGCTCTTTGTTGTTGAGCATGTTGGGGATGATGTTCTTGCCGAAGTCGTTTTCGGAGCCCTCGGTGTTCTCGTCGTCGATGAGGTACTGCCGCAGGGCCTTCCAGGAGAATACGTAGATGCCCATGGAGGCCAGATTGCTCTTGGGCTCCTTGGGTTTCTCAGCAAACTCGGTGATCATGTCGTCGCCGTCCACGCTCATGATGCCGAAGCGGGGGGCCTCGGCCCAGGGCACCTCCATGACGGAGATGGTGCAGGCGGCGTCGGCGGCCTTATGCCGGGCCAGCATGTCGGAGTAGTCCATCTTGTAGATGTGGTCGCCGGAGAGGATGACCACATACTCCGGCTCATGCATGTCGATAAAGCCCAGGTTCTGATAGATGGCGTTGGCGGTGCCCTTGTACCAGGTGCCGCCCTTGGCGCCCTGGTAGGGGGGCAGGATATGCACGCCGCCGGAAGACCCGTCCAGGTCCCAGGGCTGGCCGCTGCCGATATAGCTGTTCAGCTCCAGGGGCCGGTACTGGGTCAGCACGCCCACGGTGTCAATACCGGAATTCGTGCAGTTCGAGAGGGGAAAGTCAATGATGCGGTACTTGCCGCCGAAGGGAACGGCGGGCTTTGCCATGTCTCCGGTGAGGACATAGAGGCGGCTGCCCTGTCCTCCGGCCAGCAGCATGGCAATGCATTCTTTCTTCATGTCTCATTCAGCTCCTTTTGCCTGTTTTTTGGGCCTTCCGGGGGTCTTCTTTTCCGCCTTGGCGTCTGCCTTGGACTCCTTGGCGGCTTTCGGGGTTCTGGGCGCTTTGATCACTTTTTTTAAAGTTTTGGCGGAGGCTTTCGCCGCCTTCTCCACGGCCGTGGCCTTTTTCTCCGCCGTCCTGGCCGGCTTTTCCGCAGTCCCGGCGGCCTCGTCCGCCTTCCCGGCCTTAGGAGCCTTGACGGCCTTCACCTTCTTAGGCTTGGGGAAGGTCCCCTCGCCCCGCAGGAACACCGCGCCGAAGGCGGGGATGCGGATGGCGGCGGAGTGCTCCTTGCCGT
>CAQVQZ010000149.1 GCA_948902155.1 uncultured Oscillibacter sp. | reverse complement strand
GGACAGCCGTAGCCCACTCCGGCCAGGAGGTTGTAGACCTTGTCGCCCAGGCGGCCCTTGGGCAGGGCCACGTTCAGCATGGGCCGCTCCCCCTCCTCGGGGAGGGCGTCGGTCAGGCGGTCCAGCTCGTTCAGATAGATGGCGAAGCCCACGGCCTTCGCGCCGGGGCGGAACTGATCGGCCAGGGGGTCGTACCGCCCGCCCTTCAGCACCGCCCGGGGCAGGCCCGCCACGTAGCCCTGCATGACCAGGCCGTTGTAATAGTCCATGTCGTTTACCAGGGACAGGTCCAGACGCAGGCTCTGGTCCTCCAGGGCCTGGCACAGCGTCCGCAGCTCCGTCAGCGCCGCGCCCATGGCGGCGTTGAGGGCGATGGGCTCCGCCTCCGCCAGCACCGTCTTCCAGTCCCCGGCCAGGGCGTCCAGGCGGCACAGGGCGTCCGCGCCCTGGCGGGAGAGGCCCGCCTCGGCGGCGGCGGTTTTCAGCTCGTGGCGGTTCCGGTCCCGGATGCAGGTCAGCAGCCAGGGGCGGAAGGGCTCCGGCGCGCCCACAGCGTCCAGCAGACCCGCCACAAAGCCCATGTGGCTGACCTCCAGCACAAAGTCCCGCCCGGTGAGGGCCAGGCTCCGGCAGGCCAGAGACGCCGCCTGGGCCGTCACCGCGTCGTCCACCGCGCCGATGCACTCCAGGCCCGTCTGGCTGATTTCCTCAAAGGTGTGGCTCTCCTGGCTGGGGCGGTAGACGTTTTCGGAGTAGTAGAAGCGGCCGCAGCCGCCCTCCTCCACCTGAGCGTTTTTCGCGATGGAGAGGGTGACGTCGGGCTTCAGGGCCAGCAGACGGCCGTCCAGGTCTGTAAAGGTGATGACCTGGTCACTGGCCAGAAACCGGCGGTTCTGCTGGTACAGCCCGTATTCCTCGAAGCGGCCCATGCGGTAGTGGCGGAAGCCCGCCTCCTCGTAGAGCAGGCGGAGCTGTAAGGACAGCCGCTCCTGGGGCCGCAGCAGGTTCAGATCCAATTCCATGGGGTTCCTCCTTGTGGGGCAGCGCCCCATTGATGGACTTAGTATACTCCGGTTTTTTAACGAAGTAAAGCGCTAATTCGGTAGTATGATAAAATCTACGAAATTCACAAATGCCACACGCGTGTGGACAGGGGTTTCAGCCATGTTGATGGCTGGGCATTGCACCCCCCATTTTCTCTTTTTCTTCCCGAAGAAAAAGAGAAAACGGGCCGTGCGCGGTCCAAAAGAGAAAAAGACGGTTGTGAAACGGGGGATGCGGGGGACGAGGGGCGCGTTATAGTAGGGATTTGGATAGGAAGGTTTTTTCCCGCGGCGTGGTGCAACGGGGGTGGGTGCTTGTCGAATCGACTTTCTTCTCTTTCCGCTGTCGCTCTGGTTGGTGGGTGATGGGGGTCGTCAAACCATTTTTTCTGGTTTTACGGTTTCATCGAACTCTTCTGCTGTTAAGAGATTTAGGGAGAGAACGGCTTCTTTTAGGGTTGTGCCGTCGTGGAGGGCTTTCTTGGCGCACTCGGCGGCTTTTTCATAACCGATTTTCGGGGTCAGGCAGGTTACCAGCATCAGGGAGTTGTTTAGATTTTGCTCCATCTTTTTTATATTGGGGGTGATGCCTTCTACGCAGTGGACGCGGAAGGAGTCCATCGCGTCTGTGAGGAGGCGGGCGGAGAGTTGGAAATTATAGGCCGAGACGGGCAGGAAGACGTTTAGCTGGAAGTTGCCTTGGGAGGCCGCGAAGCCGATGGCCGCGTCGTTGCCCATCACTTGCACCGCCGTCATGGTCACCGCTTCGCACTGGGTCGGGTTTACCTTGCCGGGCATGATGCTGCTGCCGGGTTCGTTTTCCGGGATGTGCAGCTCGCCCATGCCGCAGCGGGGGCCGCTGGCCTGCCAGCGGATGTCGTTGGCGATCTTCATCAGGTTTGCCGCCAGGGCTTTTAAGGCTCCGTGGGCGAAAACCAGGGCGTCTTTGCTGGTCAGGGCGTGGAATTTGTTTTGGTCCGGCTGGAAGTCCATGCCCGTCAGGGTCCGCAGCTGGGCGCAGACCAGCTCGTCGTAGCCCTGGGGGGCGTTCAGGCCCGTGCCTACCGCCGTGCCGCCGATGGCTAAACGGCACAGCTCTGTTTCCGCCGCCCGCAGCATCCGGCAGGGGGCCTCTACCAGTTCCCGCCAGCCGGAGACTTCCTGGGCAAAACGCAGGGGTGTGGCGTCCTGGAGGTGGGTCCGGCCGATGCGGATGAGGTCCGGATAGGCGGATTCCAGCTTGGCGAAGGCTCCCGCCAGGCGCTCCGCCGCCGGGATCACCTCACGGGCTACGCTCAGGGCCGCCGCGATGTGGAGGGCGGAGGGGTAGGTGTCATTGCTGGACTGGGAGGCGTTTACATGGTCGTTGGGGTGCAGGGGGACGCCACGGTCCGCCGCCAGGTGGGCGATGACCTCGTTGACGTTCATATTGGTCTGGGTGCCGCTGCCGGTCTGCCAGACCACCAGGGGAAACTCCTCGTCCCACTTCCCCGCCCGGATTTCCCGGCAGGCGGCGGCGATGGCCTCCGACTGCTCCGGGGTCAGCTTGCCCGCGGCGGCGTTGGCCTTGGCGCAGGCTTCCTTCAGGTAGGCGAAGGCGGTGATGATCTCCCTGGGCTGGCGCTGGCCGCCGATTTTGAAGTTCTCCAGGCTCCGCTGGGTCTGTGCGCCCCAATGGCGCTCTGCCGGGACGGCGATCTCTCCCATGGTGTCATGCTCCACGCGGGTGGCGTTCATGGCGGTACCTCTTTTCTTTTTTATCTTTATCGTTTTCCGCGATGCGGAGGGATTTTCGGAAACGGTTTCTTTATTATAACGGCGCGGGGGACGAAAAGCAAGCCCGCCGAAGGCACTTTTCGGCGGGCTTGGACGGACTTTTTCACCTTAGAACCTGTATTCACAACCGAGTGACGCTGTCTGAGAGGGTCTTTTGCCCCCACTCTTCGTTAAATTTTCTCCCCGGGCGTCAGCCCGCGGAGAAAATTTGCCTCGATTAGAGGCAAAATCCCTCGCTCAGCCAGCACCCCTCGGTTATGAATACAGGTTCTTACTGCGTCAGCAGCACCAAATTCCGGTCCGTGATGAAGTTGGGCACGCTGTACACCACGGCGATTTGGTCGATTTCGTTCTCCCGGGCGTACTGGGCGGCGGAGTAGCGGTAGTATCGGGGGTCCAGCAGGTGGACCTCCTCGAAGTGCAGGGCCAGGAAGGGGGCCAGGGCGTCGGAATAGGAGTCCCGGATAATCAGCAGTTTTCCCGTTCCCTCGGGGTTTCGGATGACGCACAGGGGCTGGTTGCCCCCCAGGAAGACGGAGTATTTGTCCTTGGTCTGGAGCTTGGACAGGTCGTATAGCGTGGAAGCCTGAGGAGTCCCGTTCCGCCAGGAGGTGACCTCAAAGCCCTCGTCCGGCACCCAGAACTCGATGACGTCCGGAGGGAGCCAGTGGACGCCGGACTGGGAGTACAGCGTACCCTGGAACTCATAGACATTAGATTCAAGCCAGGGCTCGAACGCCTCCTGCTCCAGGACCTCCGCTCCCCGGCCCAGGGCCTCCATCAGGGCGGTATAGCCGTAATAGGCCCCCAGGGTGGTCCAGTGGTGGTCGGTGCGATAAAAAATGTCCTCTCCGGCGTGTTCCCGGAGGGGGGTGAGGAAGTCGACGGGATCCGTTCCCTCCAGCTCCGCCCCCTGGGTGATATAGGATGTCTGATCCCAGCTCTCCGCGCCCCTGGGGAGGCGGTCCCGCCGGATTTCCGCCGCCGAGGGGATGAGGCCCAGGTACACCGGGACCCCGGCGGATTCCGCCAGGCGGGCAACATAATGCAGGTTTTTCGCCTCCAGGCCGTCCTGGGGCGGGTCCACCTTGGCAATCAGGGAGTGCCCGCAGAGGTAGACGTTTTTGAACTCCCGCTTGCCCAGAAGCTGCTCCGTCCGGGCCTTCACGCCGGTCCACTGGTCCCGGAGGGGGAACTGGTCGGCGAAATATTCCTCCGCCGCCTCGGTGAAGCTTCCGTCCCGCAGGGCCTTCCAGGAGAAGGCCGGGGCCTGGGCCAGGGTGCGGTTCTCCACCTCCGAGCGCTCCCGGTCCGGCAGCAAAACGTGCCAGAGCAGCAGCCCGCCCAAAAATACGCAGAAGCACGCCGTGAGAAACCGGCTGTATCCCTTTGTCATGCCGCCGCCTCCTTAAAATCGGAAATACAAAAACGGATTATAGCTGCCGTCCACCAGATAGGCGGTGGAGAGGATCAGGCCCGCCACCATCAGCAGGGGCGTCAGCACCCTGCGGCCCCGCTCCGGGACCCTGGCCCACAGGTCCACGGCCAGGGTGGTGGACCCCAGGGCCAGGAGCAGGAGCGTCACGGCATAGCCCCGCAGGCGGTAGCCGTCCAGGGCGCTCCACAGCGGGCCGCTTCCAAAGCAGACCGACAGATAGCGACCGCAGACCCCCAGGTCCTCCATGGCGAAGAGGCCCCAGCCCACAAAGACCACCAGCAGAGTATAACACCGCTTGAGCCACAGGGGCGTCCGGGCCAGCAGGTCCCGGAACACGAAGCGTTCCAGGATGATCCACAGGGCGAAGTAGAGGCCCCAGAGGATGAAATTCCAGCTGGCCCCGTGCCAGAAGCCGGTGCAGAACCAGACGATGAGCAGGTTCCGCAGGGTCTTGGCCCGCCCGGCCCGGCTCCCGCCCAGGGGGAAATAGAGGTACTCCCGAAACCAGGAGGTCAGGGACATGTGCCACCGCCGCCAGAACTCCCCGACGGAGGCGGAGAGATAGGGGTGGTCGAAGTTCTCGTCAAAGCGGAAGCCCAGCATCCGGCCCAGGCCGATGGCCATGTCGGAATAGCCGGAGAAGTCGAAATAGATCTGGAAGCCGAAGGCCAGGAGGCCCGTCCAGCCCCCGGCGAAGGTCAGCGCCCCGGCGGCCTGGGTCCCCAGGCAGTCCTCCCACAGCGCCCCGGCGGCGTTGGCCAGGAGGACCTTTTTTGCAAGGCCCACGGTGAAGCGGCACGCGCCCTGGGCAAAATCCTCCGAGGCGACGGTCCGCTCCACCAGCGCCGCCGCCACGGTCTTGTACTTGACGATGGGCCCGGCGATCAGCTGGGGGAACAGGGTCACGTAAGCGCCGAAGTCCACGATGTTCCGCTGGACCGGCGCGTCCCGGCGGTAGACGTCGATGGTGTAGCTCATGGTC
>CAQVQZ010000148.1 GCA_948902155.1 uncultured Oscillibacter sp. | reverse complement strand
TCCTGGATTACATCGCCATCGGGAAGAACGAGGCGGAAAAAGTGGCCTCCATCGTCTCCGGCGTGGCGGAGGGCTGCGTCCAGGCGGGCTGCGCCCTGATCGGCGGCGAGACCGCCGAGCACCCCGGCGTCATGAATCCCGACGATTACGACATCGCAGGCTTCGCCGTGGGCGTGGTGGACAAGCCCAAGATCATCGGCCCCGACCGGGTCCGGGAGGGGGACGTCCTCATCGGCCTGCCCTCCTCCGGCGTCCACTCCAACGGGTTTTCCCTGGTGCGGAAGGTCTTCGACATCGAGCACGCCGACCTGAACGAGTGGTCGGAAGAGCTGGGTTGCTCCCTGGGAGCCGAACTGCTCTGCCCCACCACCATTTATGTCAAGCCCGTTCTGGACCTTCTCCAAACCGTGGATGTCCACGGAATCAGCCATATCACCGGCGGCGGCTTTTTTGAAAACGTCCCCCGCTGCCTGCCCTCGGGGCTAGGCGCCAAAATCGACAAATCCTCCCTGCGGACTCCCCCCATCTTCCGCATGATTCAAAGGCTTGGCGATATCCCCGAGCGGGATATGTTCAACACCTTCAATATGGGCATCGGCATGGTGCTTGTGGTGGATAAAAACGACGCGGACAAGGCCCGGGACTTCCTTTTGCACGCCGGCCAGGCCCCCCGGATGATCGGAGAGGTCGTCTCCGGCGGCGAAAGCGTGAAGCTGTTATGAAAGCGCGCATCGCCGTCCTGGTCTCCGGCGGCGGAACCAACCTGGAGGCCCTGTTAAACGCCCAGGAAGCGGGCAAAATCCCCCACGGGGAGATCGTCGCGGTCCTCTCCAGCGCCGCCGGGGCCTACGCCCTGGAGCGGGCGAAGCATCACGGCGTTCCCGGCTTCGCCGTCCCCCGGAAGGGGAGCACCCAGGAAGAATTTGAAGCCGGGCTGACGGAAAAGCTAAGGGAGTACCGGGCGGACATGATCGTCCTGGCGGGCTTCCTCTCCATCCTCTCCGAGGACTTTGTAAAGCGCTGGCCGGACCGGATTCTCAACGTCCACCCCGCCCTGATTCCCTCCTTCTGCGGCAAAGGCATGTACGGCCTGAAGGTCCACGAGGCGGCCCTGGAGAAAGGCGTGAAGGTCACCGGGGCCACGGTCCACCTGGTCAACGAGGTCCCCGACGGAGGCCGCATCCTCCTGCAAAAGGCGGTGGACATCCTCCCCGGCGACACGCCGGAAATCCTCCAGCGCCGGGTGATGGAGCAGGCGGAATGGATTCTGCTCCCCCAGGCGGCGGAGCTGATTGCCCAGCGCCTGACCGACAACACGAAAGGATGAACGCGTCATGATGGAAACCACCCACCTGCACGATTTTCACCCCTACCACACCGGCCTGGAGCGGGACGTTCAGTCCCTGCTGTCCCGGACCCGGCGGAAGCGCCAGCCCTGCGGGCGGGAGGCGTTCCTCGCCCTTCTGGCCGGCGTTCCCGCCCTGCGGAAGGTCCCCGGCGTTCCCGGCCCCAGGGAGTCCGGGGCCAACTACTTCACCACCCTGCCCCGCTGCGCCACGGAGGCGGACGCGGCCCTTTGCCGGAACCACCTGAAATCGGTCTACGGCATCACGGACAAGCAGAGCCTCCTGACCTTCTGCGACGACCAGATTCGCTGCCACAGCAACTATCTGGACTTCGAGGGCTTCTGGGAGGGCCGTCCCCCCTTCGACGACGCCCCCCTGCTGCGGGAGGGCTTCTTCGCCGCCGCCCGTGACTTCTCCGCCCAGTTCTACCCCCTGGTGGGCCGCCAGGGCTATCTGGCCTGGGACATCAGCGAGAGCATGGGCCACCTGCGCCTGGGCCTGGCCTGCGGCCTGCTGACCCAGGAGGAATTTGACTCCCTGGCCGGCGGCTGGGCGGAACAGGCCCAGATTTTCGGCAGCTGGGAGGAGTACGCCGCCAGCCTGGTCTGCGGCGCGCTGTATTGGGATTTCCGCCAGGGCACCCCCCTTCAGGAGCTCCACCAGAGCCAGCGGATGTGGATGGACCAGGTCCGGGCCCTGCTGGCCAACGACGCCGCCTGGGACAGCGGCCGCTGGTACGTGCCGCCCAGGGACAAGGCGTACCGCCTCTGGCCCTCGGAGTTCCGCCTGCTCCTGACGGACTGGAAGGGCCCCTCGCAGTGCTTCATCACGGACGCGGTGACGGTGGACGGCAAACAGGTCGGCTGGTGCTACCGGGAAGCGCCCGAGGCGGACTTCCCGGAGGACAGCGGTTGGCGCTTCTTCTCCGGAGACGAGGCGGACGACTATATCAACGACCCCAAAAACACCAGCCTCGCCGAGCTGAACAGCGCCTGCAATTTCGACCCGGAGATCATCCCCCTGCTGAAATCCCCCTACGGCAGCGCCTTCGCCAGGGGTGAGGACGGGAAATTCCACCCCTACACGCCGGAGGGCTGAGATGCCCAACCTGGATTGGGCGGACCTGGGGCGGCGGTACACCGGAAAATTGGGGGCCTGCGCAGAGTATTTCGTCCGGATCGAATTTCTTTCCCGGGGAATGGACATCTACACGCCGGAGGTAGACGACCACGGCGTCGACCTGATCGTCCGGGGAACGCTGGGACTCTGGGAGATTCAAATCAAATCCGCCCAGTACCGCACAGGTTCCGTCTTCCTGCCGGAAATCCACTTCAGCCCCAGGCACTCCCGGCTGTGCTGCGCCCTGGCCTTGTTTCAGGACGGGCGCTTGCCGGACCTGTTTCTCATTCCCGCATCTGCCTGGGAGCGGGCGGCGCCGCTGCTCCAGTACTATCCCTATGACCAGGGTCAGAAAAGCAAACCGGAATACGTTGTGAATTTTTCCAAGAAAAACCTTCCTCTATTGGACGAATACGCCTTTGACAAGACCATCCAACAGCTTTAAAAAGGAGTAAGGACTATGAACGAGCTGGAACTGAAATACGGCTGCAACCCCAACCAAAAGCCCTCCCGCATCTTCATGAAGGACGGCGGGGACCTGCCCCTCACCGTCCTGAACGGCAAGCCGGGCTACATCAACTTCCTGGACGCCCTGAACTCCTGGCAGCTGGCCCGTGAACTGAAGGAGGCCACGGGCCTCCCCGCTGCCGCCAGCTTCAAGCACGTCTCCCCCGCCGGAGCCGCCGTGGGCCTGCCCCTCAGCGAGACGGACCGGAAAATCTACTTCGTGGACCCCGGCGCGGAGCTGAGCCCCATCGCCTGCGCCTACATCCGGGCACGGGGCGCGGACCGCCTGTGCTCCTACGGCGACTGGGCGGCCCTCTCCGACGTCTGCGACGCCGCGACGGCCCAGTACCTCAAGGCGGAGGTCTCCGACGGCATCATCGCCCCCGGCTACACGGACGAGGCCCTGGAAATCCTGAAAACCAAGAAAAAGGGCGGCTATAACGTGGTCCAGATCGACCCGGCGTACGTCCCCGCCCCCCAGGAGTACAAAGACGTTTACGGCGTCACCTTCCAGCAGGGCCGGAACGAGTACAAGATCGACGAGTCCCTTCTGACCAACCTGGTAACCCGGAATAAAGCCCTCCCCCAGCAGGCGAAAATCGACATGATCGTGGCCCTCATCACCCTGAAATACACCCAGTCCAACTCCGTCTGCTACGTGAAGGACGGCCAGGCCATCGGCGTAGGCGCGGGCCAGCAGAGCCGCATCCACTGCACCCGCCTGGCGGGCACGAAAGCGGACAACTGGTGGCTGCGCCAGCACCCCCAGGTTCTGGCCCTGCCCTTCCTGGAGAACGTCCGCCGCCCGGACCGGGACAACGCCATCGACGTGTACCTCTCCGACGAGTCCGAGGACGTGCTGGCCGACGGCGCATGGCAGCGGGTCTTCAAAGAGCGCCCCGCCCCCCTGACGGCGGAGGAGAAAAAGAACTGGATTGCGAAGCTCTCCGGCGTGACCTGCGGCTCGGACGCGTTCTTCCCCTTCGGCGACAACGTAGAGCGCGCCCGGAAGAGCGGCGTACAGTACATCGTCCAGCCCGGCGGCAGCATCCGGGACGACAATGTGATTGAGACCGCCGACAAATACGGCATGACTATGTGCTTCACAGGAATGAGATTGTTCCATCATTAAGGAGGCTCCTCATGAATGTCAGCAGTAAATCCGGCTCCTGTCTCTGCCCCTTCCCGGAGGAATACGAAGCCCATCTGAAAACCTGCTTCACCTCCGAAGAAGACAATGAAATCTGGTGCGCCGCGGAGGAGGGCGGATTTCCCTGCCTCTCCATTCTGGTCAAGGGGGAGCAGGCCGTTGTAAATTACTTTGCCGAAGAGGGCGGGGATATGGCCGCTTCCTTCGGGGAGGAGGACGCGGAGGGTACTATTGATTTTTGCGGCGGACAGTATGAAATTGCCGCTTATCAGGTAATTCCCGCCGCCGACGCCATGAAATGCGCTCTGATGTTCTTCCAGTCCCAGGAAATTCCGGACTGCATCGATTGGGAAGAGCTGTAACGCTGTATTGAGATAGAAAGGTTGAATTTATGAATCTTCTTGTAGTCGGCGGTGGCGGACGGGAGCACGCCATCATTAAGAAGTTAAAAGAAAATCCTTCTGCAAAAACAATCTACGCTCTGCCAGGAAACGGCGGCATCGCCCAAGACGCCGTCTGCGTCCCCGAAATTGGGGCCAAAGACATCGAAAAAATCGTAGCCTTCGCCAAGTCCCACTCCATCGGCTTCGCCGTCGTCGCCCCCGACGACCCCCTGGCCCTGGGCTGCGTGGACCGGCTCCACGAGGCGGGCGTCCCCTGCTTCGGACCCGACGCCAAAGCCGCCCGCATCGAGGCCAGCAAGGTCTTTTCCAAGAACCTGATGAAGAAATACGGCATCCCCACCGCCCGGTACGAGGTCTTCAACGACCCCGCCAAGGCCCTGGCCTACCTGCGGGAAACCGCCTCCTTCCCCACCGTCATCAAGGCCGACGGCCTGGCCCTGGGCAAGGGCGTGCTGATTCCCCAGAACCTCCCGGAGGCGGAAGCCGCCGTGAAGACCATCATGGAGGATAAAGCCTTCGGCGACTCCGGCAACGAGATCGTCATTGAGGAATTTCTCACCGGCCCCGAGGTCAGCGTCCTGGCCTTCACCGACGGCACGGCCATCGCTCCCATGGTTTCCTCCATGGACCACAAGCGGGCCGGGGACGGCGACACCGGATTGAACACCGGCGGCATGGGCACCATCGCCCCCAACCCCTGCTACACCCCCGAGGCCGCGGCGGAGTGCATGGAGAAAATCTTCCTCCCCACCCTGGCCGCCATGCGGGCGGAGGGCTGCCCCTTCAAGGGCT
>CAQVQZ010000147.1 GCA_948902155.1 uncultured Oscillibacter sp. | reverse complement strand
GGCGGTCCTCCTTCTCGACCCAGATGCCGCTTTTGAACTCGTTGGCCTTCTGGATAAAGAACGTGGCGGGGCGGGCGTGCAAACCAACTTCATTGTTGACAGTGATCTCCTGCGTATACATGTTGCAGCTCTCCTTTTTTTGTGTCGATTCAAAATGAGATGTATTGCCACGAGTTATCACTTTATCATCATAACCGCTTTTTCGTCTCCCGTCAATGGATAATTGCACAAACATTTTTAAAAAATTTCCCTGGCAGTAAAATTCTTTTTGTTAGTTTACACCAGTTTTATGGGAAAATATACGTCATATTGCTGAACTTCTCGTGGGGGCAGTCAAAAATTTCCAGAAATCTTCTATGTTGTAGGGAAAAAGTCTGCCGGACGGCCCCGGAAGCCGCCGTTTCCCCTTCCATGTATATGGCCCAACGGGGTCCGGGATGCCTGTTTTTCAAAAAAAGGCGGAAGCTCCTGAAAGTCCCAGGGGTCAGCGGCGGAATGCGGGAGACAATAGGACTCGGGTATCGCGGAGAAGCGGGGCACGTTTCGCGCCGCGCACCGTCAAAGAGGCGCAGGAGTGGTTCCTGGGCGGCTTTGACGGGTGAGGCCCGCCCGCCGGCTCCGGCGGACGGGTTTCAAAATCGGAAGAAGGAGCGTATCTTATGAAAAACATTGTGATGTTTCTGCTGGTGTCCCTGCTGCTGGCCTTCAGCCTGACGGCCTGCGGCGGCGACAGCCAAAACGGCGGCGGCAGCGACGGCATGATCTCCGGCGGCTCCGCCGAAGACGGCTTCGTCGGCGGGAACAACGGCACCGTCAACAGCGGCACGGATTCCGCCAACGGCGGCAGCTCCGTCAACGGGGGCACGGGTTCTGTGAACGGCGGCACCGGCTCCGTCAACGGCGGTTCCGCCGTCGGCGGCGCGGTCACCGACGGCGCGGTCAACGGCTCCAACGGTTCCAACGGCGGCTCTCTGGTGGACGACGCCAGAAGCGCCCTGGACGACGCTGGAAACGCCGTCGGCCGGGCTGTGGACGGGTTCTAAGTTTCCTGGACTGCCGGTGGAGTTCTCCGTCCGGCAGTCTGCCTTACATCGAATGTTATTCCGTTCCATGTGCCACCGTCTTGGCCTCCTTCACAAAGGGTGCTGGCACCGCCGGAGGCGGTGACTGAGGGTTTTCTTCTCTAAAGTATCGCACGCAGCACTTGGAGAGGGAAATCCTTTCTCTAGATATTGCACACAGCACCTGGAGAGGGGAAAATCCTCCGGCATTTGCGAAGCAAATGCCACCTCCCTTTGCGAAGGGAGGCAAGTATAGAAATCCTGAACGTAAAGACAGCAGTTTTACATCCCCTTCCCTTTTCCCCCATCCTGGTATATAATAGGCGGCATGAAAGGGAGGCGTGCCTATGGCGCAGGAATTTGCCATGAAAACCATCGCCCGCATCCATAGCGATTTTGCCAGCAAATTCGGTGTGCCCCGCCAGAGCGGGCTGGTGGAGTCGCTGGAGTCTTTGGTCGTGTTCGAACCGGAGTACCGGAACCCGGACGCCCTCCGGGGACTGGAGGGCTTTTCCCACCTGTGGCTGATCTGGGTGTTCCACCAGACGGTCCGGGAGGGCCGCTGGTCCCCTACGGTCCGCCCGCCCCGGCTGGGGGGGAACGCCCGGCTGGGGGTGTTCGCCACCCGCTCCCCCTTCCGGCCCAATCCCATCGCCTTGTCCGTCGTGGCCCTGGCGGGGGTGGAGGAGACGGAATGGGGCCCGGCCCTGCGGGTGCGTGGGGCGGATTTGGTGGACGGCACCCCGATTCTGGATATCAAGCCCTACCTGCCCTACGCGGACTGCCTGCCGTCGGCCACAGGGGGCTTTGCCGCCGTGCCCTCTAGGGAGACGCTGGCGGTGGAAATTCCGCCGGAGCTGTTGGAGAAGGTGCCGGAATCCCGGCAGGAAGCCCTGAAGGCGGTGCTGGGCCTGGACCCCCGGCCCCGGTATCAGGAGGACCCGGAGCGGGTCTATGGCTTTGGCTTCGCCGGGCTGGAGGTCCGGTTTACTGTGGAGGGGGAGGTCCTGCGGGTGCAGGAGATTCTTTGAGGGGGACGGTTCTTGGAAATTGGAGATAAGATAAGAGCGGACTGGAAAGCGATGTTATTTTGTTCAGACCGCCGCCTTACCTCCCTTGAAAAGGGGGATGGTATCTGCATGGGGCCCCAGCAAAATCGCAGGTTTTGTGGGAAGAGGGGAAAGGAACGGAGCAGAGTGAAGTCCCCGCTGTCAGGCAGGGGCGGAGTTTCTTCTGAGGACATGACAGAGGGTTCTTCCCCCAGGAACCGCCGCAGCGCCCGGCGGAGAAATCCCCCGCCTTTCAGCCCCCTTTCAGCTTCCTCCGCTATCATACGCTCCAACACCCCAAAACAGGAGGACCCCATGGAACCCAAACACCTCTCCGAAAACCGGGCCGTCACCCTGAACGCCCTGCTGGAGGAACAGCGCTCCCTGAACATGCGCATGCTCCTGGCCGTCCAGCTCCGGGACACGGCGGCCCAGGCGGAGCTGACCGCCGCCTTGACGGACGTCCAGCTCCAAATCGACCGCCTCCGCTCCGGCGCGGCCCGCCGTCACGGCCTCCCGCAGTAGCGCCGCAGGCCGCAGTTGTAGAGCGCCGCCATGCGGGACTCCAGCACCGGCGTCTCCCGCTCCCCCTTCTCGTCCTGGATGTACCACGTCTCCCCGTCGGTGCTGAGGACCGGCTCCAGGTCCTTGAGGGAGTAGGACGGCAGCCGGACGCTCCCACGGCTCCAGACCCGCAGCACGTTGGGCACGTCCACGTCTTCGTCGATCACCGCCAGACGCAGCTCCTCGATGTAGGCCCCGCTGAAGGGCCTCTCGATGTCCAGCCCGGCGAACTTGCTGTCATAGAAGGACTCCAGCGCCGTCTCCAGATCGCTGTTGTTCCACACCGGGGCGATGAGATTGCACTCCCCCAGGTTCAGCCGCCGCTCCCCGGCCGGGACCAGTCCGGAGATGGGAATCAGGTCGTCCAGCACGAAGGGCCCCGTCTTTGTCTTGGGCAGGAAAATCCGGGAAGCGCTGTCCGCCGTCAGGCTCACCGTCAGCGCGTGGATGACCCAATCTAAAAACAGGTCGAAGTTCCGCCCGGAGACCTTGCACCGCTGGGCCCCCTGGTTCAGAAATTTGCTCATGGCCTCGTAGTCCGTCAGCGCCATGGGCGGCAGGGGACTCTCATACAGATACTTCATTCGCGTGGTGGGCAGCATAGATACCTCCGACGCCTTCCGGCTCAGGAAATCGAATTTCTCCCTATTCTAACACGCTCCCCCTAAAAACGCAAGCGGAATCCAGAACAAACGTTCCGGATTCCGCTTTCAAAATTCCCTAGGGCCTGTTCACATAAGACAAATGCGCGGATTCCCGGCAAATTTTCGCCGGATGCAAGGCAAAAATTTGCAGGCGTACTGACGTACGTCAAAAATTTTTAACGCAGCAGACGGCAAAATTTGCCGGGAAGGCGTGCGTTTGGCCTTATGTGAACAGGCCCTCGTTCAGATAGATGTCCTCTCCGCACACATGGATATGGTCCACCTGGTCCAGGTCCAGGGGCATGGGGAAATCCATCCGGACGCTGACCTGCCGGGACCCCCGGGCCGATCTGCCGGACAGGCCGACCCGGCTCACGATCTCGCCGGTTACCATATTGATCTCCAAATCCCGGTAGGGCATCCATTGGGCCGCCCGCTCGTCCTCCGCCAGGCACCGGAGGGACATCCGCAGAGTCAGCGGCGAGAGGGTCAGCTCCTCCAGCACCCAGTCCACGCCGTTGACCCGGCAGGCCCGGTTCGGCTCCAGGTGGATGACCTCCGTGGGCCGGAGGATCAAGGGCAGCGTCCAGGGCCCCGTCCCCAGCACGTCTCCGAAGCCAAAGTTCTTGGGAAAGAGGGTCAGATCCCCCAACCGAAGGCTGTAGCGCCCCCCTGCGCTCAGGGAGTCCCCCGAGGCGGAAAGCAGCAGGGCGTACTGCCCTTCTTCCAGCTCCTGCCCCGGCAGCAGTTCCTCCGGCGTCTTCCAGGACCGGAGGTCGCAGCGGGAGGATTCCAGCTCCTCTCCCTCCTCCGAACAGACCGCCGCCGACATCAGCAGCAGCGTGCCGTCGGACGCCTCCAGCCGTTCCAGCAGGCCGGAGTCCAGCACGGTCATCCGGAGGGAGGCCATCACCGTCTGCCCGTCAAACACCGCGTCCAGCATCTCGAACCGCAGTCCGCCGGCCTCCACAGGCGCGGAGGATGTCTTCGCCCCCATGTCCAGCAGCTGCTGCGTGTTCGCCGCGCCTCCGTATTTCTCCGACCAATAGCTGCCCTCAAACATCTGCCGGAACCACTCCCCGCTTCCCAGCGCGAGGCCCGCGGCCCCCACGCCGGTGAGCAGCGCCGCAATGATGGCCGCCGCCGCCCACCGGGCGGGGATGCGCCGTCCCGTCCCGGCTTCGCCGCCGCCCGCCAGCAGACGCCGCATCCGCCTCCTCTGCCGCCAGGAGGGCGGCGGGGCGGCGGGGGCCGCTTCCGCGTCCAGCCGGAGGGCCTCCTCCAGCGCGTTTTTCAGCATGGCGTCAAACACAGGACCGTCCATCCGAATACCCCTCCTTTCGCAGCGCGTCGATGAGCAGCTTCCGCCCCCGGAAGACCCGGCTCTTCACCGCGCCCTCCGTCAGGCCCAATTCCCGCCCGATATCCGCCAGACTCCACTCCGCCACAAACCGCAGTTCCAGCACCTGCCGGTATTCCTCCGGCATGCTCCGGATCAGGGCCACCAGCGTCTGGAACTCCCCCAGGTCCGGCGGCACGCTGGGCTCCCAGGCGGTGGAGTCCAGGTCCGTCTCCCGGCCCTCTTTCCGGAGCATGTCCAGCGCCGTGGTCCGGACCACCACCATCAGCCAGCGTTCCAGCTGGTCCTCGGGCCGGTCCCGGAGCTGGTCGAAGCTGCGGATGAGCTTCACGAACCCGTCGTGTACCGCGTCCTCCGCCCTGGGTCCAGGACCCAGGACCTGCGCGGCCAGCCGGGTGAGGGTCCCCCGCGTTTTTTTGTAGAGCCGGGCAAACCGCTTCCGGTCCCCGCCGCTGTCCAACTGGAGCACGTAACCCGCCAGCATCTCCGCCGCCTCCTTCCTTCTGTCTATTCAACGTTTCAGCCTGCCGAAAGGTTTCCGCTTTTTTAAAAAATTTTGAAAAGAATAGCAAGCCCCCAAACGGCAGATACTCCTGAAAAAAGGAGGAAACGCCTATGATGACCGCCTTTGCCCGCACCGTCATTCTCTATTTTCT
>CAQVQZ010000146.1 GCA_948902155.1 uncultured Oscillibacter sp. | reverse complement strand
ACCGCATCTATATCAACTTCTGCGACCCCTGGCCCAGCGGGCGGCACGCCAAGCGCCGCCTTACCCACGGGAATTTTCTGAAGCTCTACCGGCAGGTGCTGAAAATGGGCGGGCAGATCCACTTCAAGACGGACAACCAGCCCCTGTTTGAGTTCTCCGTGGAGGAGCTGCCCCTGTTCGGCTTCCAGCTGTCGGAGGTCACCCGGAATCTCCACGAAAACGGCCCCGTGGGCGTCATGACGGACTACGAAGCCAAGTTTTACGGCCTGGGCCAGCCCATCAACCGCTGCGTGGGCACCATGGTGGAGTGGGTGGAGCCCTTCCCCAGCAGCCGCAAAGTCCTGAAAAACCGCTGGCTGGACGCCTTCGCCGAGGGCGTGCCGGAAGCGGAACTGGGCAAGCGCGTCCTGGCCGAAGGGAATTACCTCTGGCACATATTCTCCTGGGAGCTGGTCCCCTGCCTGGAGGGTGAAGCCGCGAAAAAGGCCCTGGCGGAGGTCCCGGAGGAAGACGTGTACCTCTTCTACTATGAGTATCCCCCGGAGGGCGTCCCGTTGTCCCGGCCCATCACGAAGGCCGAGGCCCTGGCCCTGTCGGAGCCGGAGACGCTGGACGGCGCGGACTGGTATCTGGTGGACAAGGACTTTTCCTGGACCTACGTCCACACCCACGAGGCGGCCTGCGGGCCTTATTTCTGCCGGGCGGAAATGTGAGGAAAGCTCCTGCGGCAATCCCAACCCGACTTCGCCGGGAGCCCCTTTCCAAATGCGGATCAAGAGTAGGACGGGCTGTTTGCCTGCTTCGCGGCAAAGGCGCATAGCCGCGACTTAAATGATACGTTACGAGAACTTTTTTAAGTCGCGGCCAGAGAGTTTCGCGCCTGCGGGCGCGACCAATGGGCGCCGCCCCTTGGAACCCCGCAGCCTTTGTAAAGGCTGGCGAAACTTTTTTCTCGCTTCGCGCTCTCCTGTTCAAGCCTTGATTCGCATTTCAGAAGGCCCCGCTTTTCGGCCACAAATTCAGGCGGCAACGCCGGACAAATTTTAGGAGGTCTGCTATGTTACACGAGTTCAGCTTCCCGTCCTTTAACCAGAGGGACCAGGTCCAGGCTTGGATTTACGTGCCTGCCGCACAGCCTGTGGGCGTCATCCAGCTGGTCCACGGCTTCGGCGAGCACTCCAGGCGCTATCTGCACATGATCGCCAAATTCCTGGATGTCGGTTTCATCGTCGCCGCCGACGACCACGTGGGCCACGGCAGGACCGCCGCCCTCAGCGATACCTGGGGCGACTGGGGCGATAAAGGCCCCCACACCATGATGGAGGACGAGCACGCTCTGACTCTGCTGGTCAAGGAGAAATACCCCGGCCTCCCCTACTTCCTCTTCGGCCACAGCATGGGCTCCTTCATCGCGCGGGATTACATCACCGCTTACGGCCAGGAGCTCAGCGGCGTCACCCTCTGCGGCACCAGCGGCGTCTTCCCGGGTCTGGAACAGGGCATGTCCATGCTCCAGGCCGCCGTCGGCGCCGGAAAGGGCGAAGAGTCCGACCCCAACGCCGCCGGGGCCCTGCTGGGCTGGATGTGCGAGCGCTGCACGGAGGAGATTCGTTTCGGCAACGAGTGGATTTGCTCCGACCCCTTCGTCCAGGCCGACCACGCCATGGACCCCCTGGACGCCTTCTCCCGGTCCACCAACAACCGCTCCTTCCTCTACTTCTGCCAGATGATCGACTTCATCACCGGACCCGATTGGGCCGCGAAGGTGCCCAAGGAGCTGCCCATCTACAACATCGCCGGAGGCGAGGACCCCGTGGGCCAGTACGGCGAGGGCGTGCGGCAGGTCTCCGCCTGGCTGGAGGAATCCGGCCACAAGGTGACCACCCGGATCTACGACGGCTACCGCCACGAGATTCACAACTACAACGACCTCAAGGACCGGGTGGAACAGGGCATCCTCGACTTCTGCAAGAGCGTCCTGTGACCGGCTGTCAGGAGGACCGCATGAACGAAAAACGCTATGTGATCGCCATGGACCAGGGCACCACCAGCTCCCGGTGCATCCTCTTCAACCGCCGGGGGGAGATTTGCAGCGTGGTCCAGCGGGAATTTCCTCAGATTTACCCCCACCCCGGCTGGGTGGAGCACGACCCCATGGAAATCTGGTCCAGCCAGATGGGCGTGACCATGGAGGCCATGCAGAAGATCGACGCCCAGGCCGATGAGATCGCCGCCATCGGCATCACCAACCAGCGGGAGACCACCCTGGTCTGGGATGCCGCTACCGGCAGGCCCGTCTGCAACGCCATCGTCTGGCAATGCCGCCGGACGGCGGACCGCATTGAGCAGCTCCGCCGGGACGGGCTGGAGGAGGCCGTCCGGCAGAAGACCGGGCTCATCCCCGACGCCTATTTCTCTGCCAGCAAGATCGCCTGGATTCTGGACAATGTGGCCGGGGCCAGGGAGCGGGCGGAGCGGGGCGAGCTGCGCTTCGGCACCGTGGACAGCTGGCTCATCTGGAACCTTACCGAGGGCCGGGTCCACGCCACCGACTACACCAACGCCTCCCGGACCATGCTCTTTGACATCCACAAGCTCTGCTGGGACCAGGAGCTGCTGGATTACTTCCGCATCCCCGCCTCCATGCTGCCCCAGGCGGTCCCCAGCTCCCAGCTCTTCGGTGTCACCAACAAATTCGGCGGGGAAATCCCCATCGCCGCCGCCGCAGGCGACCAGCAGGCCGCCCTCTTCGGCCAGTGCGGCTTCGCGCCGGGGGATGTGAAGAGCACCTACGGCACCGGCGGGTTCCTGCTGATGAACACCGGCACGGAGGCCGTCCGCTCCCGGAAGGGGCTGGTCACCACCATCGCCGCCAGCGCCGACGGCCGGGCCCGCTACGCCCTGGAGGGCAGCGTGTTCGTCTCCGGCGCGGCCATCCAGTGGCTGCGGGACGAGCTGAAAATGCTGGAGAGCGCCGCCCAGACGGAGGAAATCTGTTCCGGGCTGGCGGATGCCGGGGGCGTGTACGTAGTTCCCGCCTTTACGGGGCTGGGCGCGCCCTACTGGGAGCAGTACGCCCGGGGCACCATTGTGGGGCTCACCAGGGGCGTGACGAGAAACCACTTTATCCGGGCCGTGGTGGAATCCCTGGCTTATCAGACCAACGACCTCCTGGCCGCCATGAAAGAGGAGTCCGGACTGCCCCTGTCGTCGCTGAAGGTGGACGGCGGGGCCAGCGCCAACGGATTCCTCATGCAGTTCCAGGCGGACCTGTCGGACGTGCGCATCCAGCGGCCCCGGTGCATCGAGACCACCGCCCTGGGGGCGGCCTATCTGGCGGGGCTGGCTACGGGGTTCTGGAAGGACTTGGACGAGATTCGGGATAACTGGGTCTGCGGACGGGAGTTCCGGCCCGCCATGGAGACCGGAGTCCGGCAGGAGCTGCTCCGGGGCTGGGCCAGGGCCGTGCGGTGCGCGGTGGCTTGGGCGGAAGACCGGGAGTGAGGGGAATTTCGTTCAGGAAAAAGCCTCCATTTGAAAGGCAGTGGCACGGCAAAGCCGTGACGGAGGATTGTCGTACGGACCCTCTCCTGTCACCGGATTTACAGTAGAAGGACCTCCGCAGGGATTTTCTTCCGCAAGCAGTACGGAAATCGAGGGAAGTCCCTGCGGGCAATCCCCACCCGGCTTCGCCGGGAGCCCCTTTCAAAAGGGGCCTTTTTCCCTTTGCGCCGGACTTCGTAATAGTATCGATTTTCTCTCTCCATATCAAAGCCCCCGGAGGAATTTCCTCCGGGGGCTGCTGTTATTTTACGCCTGCGGGAGTCTTCTCCTTGCGGGCTTTCTTTTTGGGATGGTGCTTCTTCGCTTCCTCCGGCGGGTCTGGAAGGGATTCCGGCTCGGAGGCGGAGGCGGTTTCCGGAAGGGGCTCCGTGGTTTCCGGGAGGGGTTCTGTCGAAGAAGCTTCCGGAAGGGATTCCGTTGGGGCAGTCTCTGGGAGGGGGTCTGCGGCTTCCGGAAGAGATTCCGTCGAGGCGGGTTCCGGAAGGGTGGGAGACGGGTCCGGGGTCTTCCAGTGATAGCTGGTCTTGTTGAACAGCGGTTCGCAGACGCAGAGGATGGCGGGCATCAGGAAGATGCTGACCAGGGCGGAAATCAGCGCCCCCCGGGCCAGCATGACGCAGATGGCCCCGATCAGGTCGATGGAGGAGACGAAGGACACGCCCAGGGTGGCACAGAAGAGCACCAGGGCGCTGGTGACAATGGACGCGTCGGAGGACGCGGCGGCCACCAGAATGGCCTCCTTCCGGCTCAGGCCCTTTTTCAGCTCCTCCTGGAAGCGGGAGGTCATGAGAATCGCATAGTCCACCGTGGCCCCCAGCTGGACGCAGCTGATAATGGTAGGGGCGATGAAGGGGATTTCCGTGCCCAGGAAGTAGCAGCAGCCCTGGTTGATGAAAATCGCCAGCTCGATGGTGGCTACCAGCACCAGGGGGACGGTAAAGGAGCGGAAGACAAAGGCGATGATGAGGAAGATTGCCGCGATGGAGATGTAATTCGTCACCTGGAAGTCCACCGCCGAGGTGTCGATCAGGTCCCGGTACATAGCGCCCTCGCCGGTGACCATGGCGGAGGGGTCGTAGGCGTGCAGGATCTCGTTCATGGCGTCCAGCTGGGCTGCGACTTCGTCTGTGGCCGGGGCGCAGCTGGAGTTTACCATCATCAGCTGCCAGCCCTCCTGGCGGAGCATGTTTTTCACGTCCTCCGGGATGAAGAAGTCCGGGATGCCGGTACCCAGGAGCTTGTGGAAGGAGACTACGGAGGTGACGCCGGGGACTTCCTCCATCCGGCGCTCGATCTCTCCCATGTCGGCGGCGGTCAGGTCGTCCCGGAGGACGACGAAATGGCTGGTAGCCATGTTGAAGTCGTCCTTCAGGCGCTCGTTGCTGACAATGGAGGGGAGGTCCCGGGGAAGGGATTCGTCCAGCTTATAGTAGATGTCCGTGTGACGCTGGGCGTAGACCGCCGGGAGGAACAGCAGCAGCGTCAGCACCACCAGGGGGACCCGGCAGCGGTAAATGAAGGCGTTCACCTTGTCGAAGGAGGGAATCAGGGTCCTGTGCTTGTGCTTGCCGATCTGCTTGTCGAAGATCAGGACCAGGGAGGGCAGGACCAGGATGACCGTGGCGACCCCCAGGACCACGCCCTTCGCCATGACGACGCCGATGTCCCGGCCCAGGGTCAGGCGCATGAAGCACAGGGCCAGGAAGCCCGCGATGGTGGTCAGGCTGCTGCCGGACAGGGAGCGGAAGGCCGCGATGATGGCCTGGGTCATGGCGTCCCGCTTGTCGCCGTAGTGCTCCCGCTCCTCCTCATAGCGGTGGTAGAGGAAGATGGAGTAGTCCATGGTCACGCCCAGCTGGAGGACGGCGGCGATGGC
>CAQVQZ010000145.1 GCA_948902155.1 uncultured Oscillibacter sp. | reverse complement strand
AATGGGCGCTGCCCCTTGGAACCCCGCAGCCTTTGAAAAGGCTGGCGAAACTTTTGCCGGCTCTTGGTTCGAATGAAACATGAGAAAGAGGTTTGCATATGAACGCACAAGGAACTGTCCATAAGTACGGGGACCATGTGGACACCGACGTCATCATCCCCGCCCGTTACCTGAACACCCCCAACGCCAAGGAGTACGCCGTCCACTGCATGGAGGACATCGACAAGGACTTCGTGAGCAGGGTCCGGGAGGGCGACATCATGGTGGCCGGTGTCAACTTCGGCTGCGGCTCCTCCCGGGAGCATGCCCCCGCCGCCATCAAGGCCTGCGGCGTAAGCTGCGTCATCGCCGCCACCTTTGCCCGGATTTTCTACCGCAACGCCATCAACATCGGCCTGGCCATCCTGGAGTGCCCCGCCGCCAGCGCGGGCATTGAGAACGGGGACCAGGTGTCCGTGGACTTCGACACCGGCGTCATCACCAACCTCACCAAAAACGAGACCTACCAGGCGGAGCCCTTCCCGCCGTTCATCAAGGACATGATCGAAAAGGGCGGGCTCATGGCCTCTTTAAAGGCCGGAAAGGCGGAAGCATGAACAAGACCATCGCCGTCATCCGGGGCGACGGCATCGGCCCCGAGATTGTGAACGAGGCCATCGGCGTCCTGGACGCCGTGGCGAAGAAGTTCGGCCACACCTTCACCTACCGGGAGGCCCCCATGGGCGGCTGTGCCATCAACGCCTTCGGCGTGCCCCTGCCGGACTCCAGCCTGGAAACCTGCCTGTCCAGCGACAGCGTGCTGCTGGGGGCGGTGGGCGGTCCCAAGTGGGATGCCCAGCCCTCCGCCAACCGCCCGGAGCGGGGTCTGCTGAAGCTCCGCTCCGCCATGGGCCTGTACACCAACGTCCGGCCCGCCCGGATGTTTGCGGACCTTTCCGCCGCCTGTCCCCTCCGGGCGGACATTGCGGCGAAGGGCATCGACTTCGTGGTGGTCCGGGAGCTGATCGGCGGCATGTACTTCGGCGAACACGCCACCTCCGAGGTGGACGGCGAGCGGAAAGCCGTGGACGTTTGCTCCTACACGGAGCACGAGGTGCGCCGTGTGGCCCGCGTGGCCTTCGATATGGCCCGGAAGCGCCGGAAGCGGGTGACCTCCATCGACAAGGCCAACGTGCTGGACACCTCCCGCCTGTGGCGGAAGACCGTGACGGCGGTGGCGGAGGAGTACCCGGACGTGGAGCTCCTCCACATGTACGTGGACAACGCCGCCATGCAGATCGTCCGGGACCCCAGCCAGTTCGACGTCATTGTGACGGAGAACCTCTTCGGGGACATCCTCTCCGACGAGGCCAGCCAGATCACCGGCTCCATCGGCATGATTCCCTCCTCCAGCATGGGCGAGGGGACCCGGGGCCTCTACGAACCCATCCACGGCTCCGCCCCGGACATCGCCGGGCAGAACAAGGCCAACCCCATCGGCACCATCCTGGCGGCGGCGATGATGCTGCGCTACAGCTTCGACATGGCTGCGGAGGCCGATGCCGTGGAGGCGGCGGTGGACGCCGCGCTGAAAGCGGGCTTCCGCTGCGGCGACATCATGAACGAGGGCGGGAAGCTCTTGGGCTGCAAAGAGATGGGCGCGGAGATCCGCGCTCGGGTCTGAGCGGAAAAACAGATGTAAAACGGTCCGGCACGGATAACCGTGCCGGACCGTTTTTATCGTTTACAGGAAATCAGCCCTCCAGGCAGGGCGCTTCGAAGATGATGGGCCGTCCCTGGCAGCAGACCCTGCCGAATTTGACCTCGATATTGCCGTCCCCGGCCAGATTGGGATACTGCCCGTCGGGGGCGGAGACCCGCACCGGGCCGCAGACGCCCTTTAAGGTGAAAACGCCGGTCAGCTGCCGCCCCTGGGCCCGGTGGACGGCGTACAGGAGATCGCCGGGCAGGGCCTGGACATGGTAGGCGCTGTTCGTGAGCAGGGGATGCCGCTTCAGCGCGGAAAGCCGCTTCAGCTGTTCCGTGCGGTCCGGCCCGGAGGACCAGTCCACCGGGTCCTTGTCGAAGAGGCTGGGCAGGTGAACGCAGCTCTTCTCCTGGCCTCCGTAGAGAAGGGTCAGGCCCTTCTGGAAATAGAGGAACGCCGTCCAGTTTTCCAGCGCCTCCCCGTTGGGGATGACAAAGGCCGCCCGGAGCTGGTCGTGGTTTTCCAGGTAGCGGAGCTTGACGTAGTTGTCCGGATAGGTGACCTCCTGCCGGTTGAGGGCGTCCGCGTAGGCGCTGAGGGGGACCCGGCCCTCCAGGTAGTCCTGGAAGAGGGGGAAGACGTCGTATTCATAGCTGGCGTCGAACGCCTGAAAAATCTCCGAGTCGGAGAGGGCGGGGTGTCCCTGGGCCCGGGCGATGGAGATGAAAGCGGGTTCCACCGACTCGCTGAGCCAGAAGCACCCCGGCCGCACGGTTTCCACCTCGGCCCTGGCCCGCAGCCAGAAGTCCAGGGGCACGATGGAGGCTACGTCGCAGCGGAAGCCGTCCACCATGGAGGCCCAGTATTTCAGCGTGTCGATCTGGTAGTCCCACAGCTCCGGATGGGAATAGTCCAGGTCCACCACGTCGGTCCAGTCACCGAAGCGGTTGCCCATGGAGCCGTCGGGGCGGCGGTGGAACCACTCCGGATGGCGCCGGGCCAGCCAGGAGTCCGGGGAGGTGTGGTTGTACACCACGTCGATGATGCACTTCATGCCCAGCCGGTGGATGTCGTCCAGCAGCCGCCGGAAGTCCTCCAGCGTGCCGAACTCCGGATTGACGGCCCGGTAGTCGGAGATGGCGTAGGGACTGCCCAGGGAGCCCTTCCGGGCCACGGAGCCCACAGGGTGGATGGGCAGGAGCCAGATGATATCGGTTCCCAAAGCCTTGATCCGCTCCAGGTCCCGGCGGAGGGCCTCAAAGGTGCCCTCGGCGGTGTGGTTGCGGACGTAGACCGAATAGAGGACCTGATTGCGGTATTCCTTGGGGGTGGCGGTTGCCATGACGGGATGCCTCCGATCTCATGGATTTGGCGTCAGACGCCAGATGTCCTTGTTGTACTGCCGGATGGTCCGGTCCGAGGAGAAATAGCCGGATTTGGCGATGTTGACCAGCATTTTCTTTGCCCAGGCCCGGCGGTCCTCGTAGTCCGCGAGGCAGCGGTCCCTGGCGGCGATATACGCCTCCGTGTCCAGCAGGGCCATGAACCAGTCCTTGCGCTTCATGTCGTTCCACAGGGTGGACAGCGCCGCCGGGTCGCCGGTGGACAGCAGCTCCGGCGAAACCAGAAAGTCTGCCAGCGGTTCCACCGCCGGGCGGTGGTAGAGGTCCAGGGGGCGGTAGCTCCGGCCGTCCGGCTCACCGCCCTGGTAGAGCCGGAGGACCTCGCCGCTGTGAGCGCCGAAGGTGTAAATGTTGTCCGGCCCCACCAGCCCGGCGATCTCCACGTTGGCCCCGTCCTGGGTGCCCAGGGTGACGGCCCCGTTGGCCATGAACTTCATGTTGCTGGTGCCGCTGGCCTCCTTGGAGGCCAGGGAAATCTGCTCGGAGATGTCGCAGGCGGGAATCAGGCGCTCCGCCCAGGTGACGTTGTAATTTTCCACCATGACCACCCGCAGCCAGGGGCGGACGTCCGGGTCGTTCTCAATGAGCTGCTCCAGGCAGAGGATGAGGTGGATGATGCGCTTGGCCATGTCGTAGGCGGGGGCGGCTTTTGCACCGAAGAAGACGGTAATCTGTCGTTTCGGCAGCTTTCCCGCCTTGATCTCCCGGTATTTGTGGATGACATAGAGGGCGTTCATCTGCTGGCGCTTGTACTCGTGGAGCCGCTTGACCTGGATGTCGAAGACGGACTCCGGGTCCAGCTGGATGCCCTGGGCGGTCTCCAGGGCGGCGCACAGGCGGCGTTTGCCGGCCAGCTTGACTTCCAGGAGCCGGTCCAGGACCGCCTCGTCCTCCGCGAAGGGCAGCAGCTTCTCCAGCTCCGCCGCGTCCCGCCGCCAGCTGGGGCCGATGCAGCCGTCCAGGAGGCCGGCCAGATCGGGGTTGCAGGCTTCCAGCCAGCGGCGGAAGGTGACGCCGTTGGTCTTGTTGTTGAACTTCTCCGGGTAGAGGGCGTAGAAGGGTTTCAGCTCCGATTTTTTCAAAATCTCCGTGTGGAGCGCGGCCACGCCGTTGACGGAAAAGCTGCAATGGATGTCCATATGGGCCATGTGGACCAGATTCGCTTCGTCGATGATGGCCGTTTTGGGGTCGGAATGGACTTCCTTCATGCGGCGGTCCAGCTCCCGGATGACCGGAACCAGCTGGGGGACCGCCTTCTCCAGGAAGGAGAGGGGCCACTTCTCCAGGGCTTCAGCCAGGATGGTGTGGTTCGTGTAAGCGCAGGTCCGGCGCACCTGTTCCAGGGCTTCGTCGAAGGGCAGACCCCGCTCCGTCAGCAGGCGGATGAGCTCCGGAATCACCATGGAGGGGTGGGTGTCGTTGATCTGAACCACCACATGGTCCGCCAGGCTTTCCGGGCCATAGCCCCGTTCCTCCAGCTGCTCCAGAATCAGCTGCGCTCCGGCGGAAACCATGAAATACTGCTGGTAGACCCGGAGCAGCCGCCCGTCCTCGTCGCTGTCGTCTGGGTAGAGGAAGGAGGTCAGGCGGCGGGCGATGTCCGTCTTGTCAAAGTCGATACCGGACTCCGGCGGAGGCGCGGGCTGGGCCACGTCAAAGAGGTGGAGCCGGTTGGCATAGGCATTGCCCGCGCCGGGGACGGCGATGTCATAGAGCACCGCCTCCAGGTCAAAGCCGCCGAAGGGGACGGTGAAGCGCTTCCCGGTGGGAATCAGCCAGCTCTCCGCCTCAATCCAGGGGTCGGGGACCTCCGTCTGGCGGTTGTGGGCAAAGGTCTGCCTGAAGAGGCCGTAGTGGTAGTTCAGCCCCACGCCGTCGCCGGGCAGGCCCAGGGCGGCGATGGAGTCCAGGAAGCAGGCGGCCAGGCGGCCCAGCCCGCCGTTGCCCAGGGAGGGCTCCGGCTCCATGGCCTCGATGTCCCCCAGCTCCCGGCCCAGTCCGGCCAGGACCTCCCGGGCCTCGCTATAGAGGCCCAGGGCCAGCAGGTTGTTGCTCAGCAGCTTGCCCACCAGGAACTCGGCGGAAATATAGTACAGCTTCCGCTCTCCCGCCGGGGCGGGACGGTCCTGGGCCCTCTGCCGGGTGAGCAGGAGCAGCGCCTCGTACAGCTGCCGGTTATCGCACTGCTCGGGCGTAAGGTGAAACCGCGCTTGGGTGATCTGAAAGAGTTCGTCTTTCAGCCGCATGAAAAAACACATCCTTATGATCGTTATTCCAATTCGCCTCCGCGCCGCCCTCCGGAGGCGCGGAAGCGAGAATCGGGGACTTAGGTTGAAAACTGTCAAAACGCCCAAGCGGCGGATCTGCGTCGTCGCAAAGTCCGCTAAACTCGGAACGGCCTGCGGCCATT
>CAQVQZ010000144.1:73-5534 GCA_948902155.1 uncultured Oscillibacter sp. | reverse complement strand
ACAGCGCCGTATGGAAACGAATCCTTTGGACTCTTTTCAACTGTGCTGCCTATAACGAGCGGCCGCCGGCCTGCGCCCCGGCAGTGTGCGGGCGGGAGCGGCGCCGGGGGGAAGAATCCGGGAGCCTGATTAGAGCAGTTCTCTAAAATAATGAGAAAAAAGGAAGCGAGGGCGGGAATTGCAGGGCAAGGCGGAGGACGCAGGCGGGCTGGCGCCCGTCAAGGACGACAACGCGGCCATGCAATTTCCGAACCGCTGAACTTTTCTCAGTATTTTTGAGAAGTGCTCTAAAATCCGGCGGAGTGCCGGATTTTAAGCAGGCTCTGGGGAAGCACGCATTTGGAAGGGAGGCGCTTATCATAAGAATTGCCCTTTGCGACGATGAGGGGGCGCAGCTGGCGCAGGCGGAGGCGTTCCTCCGAACCTATCGGGCCCGGCGCCCCCATATGGAGCTGGACACGGCCGCGTTTTCCTCCGGCATTGACCTTATGGAGCATCTGCGGGCCAAGGGAGCCTTTGATTTATATCTGCTGGACGTGATCATGCCGGGGGAGAACGGCATTGAACTGGGGCGGAGCATCCGGGAGTTCGACCAGGGCGGGCGCATTGTCTATCTCACCGCCTCCCGGGACTTCGCGGTGGATTCCTACCAGGTCAGGGCGTGGGACTACCTGCTCAAGCCGCTGGATGAGGAGCGCCTGTTTCAAATCCTGGACGGCGCCGCCGGGGACCTGGCCCGGGACCGCCGGGCCCTTGTTTCGGTCAAGACCCGGGACGGGTTCCGGCGGCTGCCCTTCCGGTCCGTGGTGTACGGCGAGCTGGCGGACCGCTGCGTCCGCTACCATCTCTCCGACAATTCCGTGCTGGAGAGCACCAGCCTGCGGGGGTCCTTCCGGGACGCGGTGAGGCCCCTTCTGGAGCAGCCGGGCTTTGTGCTGTGCGCCGCGTCCTTTATTGTCAATCTGCTGTTTGTGGAACGGGTGGAGCCCTCCGGACTGCGGCTGACGGACGGGAGGCCGCTGCCCCTGTCCCGCCTGTTCCGCGCCGAGGTGACGGAGCGGTGGCTTGACTACTACTTGAAGGGGGGCCCGGCACGTGAATCTGCGGTATCAGAATCTGATTGACTGGTCCACTTCCCTCAGCATGTTTGTGGTGGTCGCAATATTCCTGATGCTGTTTGAGCCCCGGTATTCCAGGAAGCGGTACCTCCTCTCCCTGATCCCCTTTATGACCCTGTGGATGGGGGGCAACCTGTATATCCTGCTGGCGTACGGCATCGAGGAGCAGGGGAAATACACCCTGTTGACCACCACGCTGCCCAGCCTGCTCTATTTTCTGGCCGTGTCCAAAAACCGGGGCGGGCGTTTCTTTTTCACCTTCTGCCTGGTGGACACGGCGATGATCTGGGTGATGATGGTCACGGGCCTTATCGACTATGCCGTGGGCGGCGAGGGGCTGGTGAACTTTGCCCTGCGGCTGGCGTCGTTTCCCGTGATGCTGCTGGTGGCGTGGCGCTTTGTCCGCAGACCCTATCTGGCCCTGCTGCACAGCGTCAGCCGGGGCTGGTGGATGTTCGCCGCCATGACGGGGCTGTTCTATCTCACGCTGACCATTCTGGGGGGCATCCCCACAAATCTCCGCCTGCGGCCCTGGGACATGCCGGCCGCCGTCATGGCGCTGATCCTGCTGCCCCTTACCTATGCCACGATGTTCACCGTCCTGCGCCAGCAGGATGAGCTGTTCCGCGTGCGGGAGCGCCAGCGCATCTTTGAGCTTCAGGTCTCCATGATGGAGCGCCGGGCGTCCGAGCTCCATGAGGCGGAGGACCGGATCCGCGTGGAGCGCCACGACCTGCGGCACAGGCTTCTGGCCATTTCCGCCATGCTCCGGCAGGGGAACGCCCAGGCGGCGCTGGACTACATCGGCTCCTCCCAGCAGGCGCTGGACGACACCGAGGTGGAGCGCTACTGCGCCGACCCCGCCCTGAATGCGGTTTTAAGCAGCTACTTCCGCCAGGCGAAGGAGCTGGGCGTGCGGCTGGAGGCCCACATCGACCTTCCCGCCCGGCTGCCCGTGCCCACGGCGGCGCTGTCCACCGTCTTTGCCAACGCGCTGGAGAACATGATCCACGAGATGCGGAAGCTGCCCGGGGAGGACCGGCGCATGGTCTGCAAGTGCATCGGCTCGCCCTGCCTGATGATGGAGTTTTCCAATCCCTGCGGAAGGGACGCGCGCCTCGGCCCCGACGGGTTCCCCCTTCCCACGGACGCCGGACACGGGACCGGCACCCGGTCCATTGCCGCCTTCGCGGAAAAATATCAGGCCATGTGCTCCTTCCGGATTGAAGACGGCTGGTTCCGGCTGCGCCTGGCGCTGTAGGGGGAAATGGGAATATTTCCGGCCGCCGGGGCAACACTATGGGAAATCCGGAACGAAAAGAGGAATTCTCCCATGGATATGTCGCCCAAGGAATATCAGACCTACGTCAAGCAGAAATCCAAAAAGTCCCCCATCGTCCAGGATGTGGCCCTGGCCTTCGCAATCGGCGGAGCCATCTGCGTGCTGGGCCAGCTCATTCAAAACGGCTGGGCCTCGGCGGGCCTGAGCAAGGAGGACGCGGGCACCGCCGCCTCCTGCACGCTGGTGTTTCTCTCCGCCCTGCTGACGGGGCTGAACCTCTACAGCAAGATTGCCCGGTACGGCGGCGCGGGGACCCTGGTGCCCATTACCGGGTTTGCCAACGCCGTGGTGTCCCCCGCCATCGACTTCAAGAGCGAGGGCTTTATCACCGGCATGGCGGCGAAGATGTTCACCGTGGCGGGGCCGGTCATCGTGTTCGGCACGGTGGCCTCGGTGCTGTACGGCGTGATTTTAAAGCTCTTCCGGTTTTAGCTCCGGCCCCCCGGGACCGGGCGGGGCCGGCGGAAATGGGGAAAGCCCGCCGGGGACGGCGTTGTCCGTTCCCGGCGGGCTGGTTATTTGGAGACGCTTCTGCTCTTGCGCTGGGCGGTGAAGATGTTCTCGGTGATTTTGTCCTGGTCGGCCTCGTTCAGCTCCAGGAACTGGCAGCCGTATTCATAGGGCCCGCCCTCCTTTTCAATGACCCGCAGAACCTTGCAGTACATAATGGAGGGGTCCCGGTCCTCCAGCAGCTTGACGGTGAGGAGGAGCTTGTCCCCCTCCCAGTACTGCTGCTCCGCGGAGATGCGGGCCCCGCCCACGCTGATGTTCAGCATTTTGCAGGGCTTCTCCCCGGCGTTCCGGCCGCTGAATTTGGTGACGCTGGCGTCCAGGTTCGTGTCCAGGCGGAAGAACGCCCGGTCGTTGCCCACCCTGGCGACGGTGAGCCCGTCCACATGCCAGATGTGCTTGGGCTGGGGCGTGATGACGCCCTCCATGTAAACGGCCTTCCGCAGGTGGTCGTGATAGCCCCGGATGCGGACGTGCAGGGGCTCCGTTCCCGCCTCCGGGGGCATTTCCGCCTCGGAGTACTGGTGCAGCTCCGCCGTGGTTCCCCGGGGGCTCATCAGCTTGGCCACAAAGAGAAGCTGCCCGTCCATGGCCGTCACCTCCACCCGCATATGGGAGTAGACGGCGATATCCTCCTGCTCCGGGGCCTTGGGGGCGGGCGCCGCCGGAGGCGGTTCCTCCGGGGCCCGTTTTTTAAACAGCTCAAAGAATCCCACGTTGTATCTCCTCGATTTCCGGAGCCTGCTTAAAACCGCCGGAGCGCCGCCGGGTTTAAGCAGGGCTCAATTGATATTGTGGGATTATTATAAAGGATCGGGCAGAGGAAGGCAAGGGCTATTTTGCAGCCGGAAAGGAGGCCGCTTCCCGCTTACGAAAACAGCTGGAGAAAGCGCTCCTCCGCTTCGCCGGAGGCCTCGCCCACGGCCAGCATGACGTAATTTCCGCTGGAGGCGACGACGGAGTGGTCCTTCCAGCCCTCGATGGTTTCGGGATACCAGGCTCCGCCGGGGTTGCTCTCGTCCCCCACCTGATAATCGATCCGGGCCTGGAAGATCTCCTCAGCCTTCCGGGCGTCCTCGGCGCTTTCCGCTTCCACCAGGGCGATTTCACCCACGGCGGCGGAGATGGCGGCGATGTAGACCCCGCACTGTTTGAAGGACAGCTCCGACAGGCCGGGGTAGTAGGCGTCCAAAAGCTCGGCCGTGGACGCGTCGTCCGTCAGGCTCATCAGCTCGGGCCACGTGTACTCCTCCCGCAGGGTGCTGTAAAAGTCGGCCAGATCCACGTCCGCCTGGGGGAGGTCCTCCCCGGAAACGGAGTCCTCCGGATCGACGGGGGCGGAGGGGGCGGGAGCATCGGCCCCGGGGGCGCCGCCGGGGGCGGAATCCTGGACGGGACCGCCGCTTCCGCCGCAGGCGGCCAGGGACAGGATGAGGGCCAGCGCCAGGAACAGCGCGGATAAATTCTTTTTCATGTGCATTCTCCTTGTGTCGGTCTTGTGGGATGGGTTCCGATGGTTTGACGAAGGAGTCCGCAGAAAAGTTCCCGGAGGGCCAAAAATTTTTTTGTCCCGGGGCGCAAGCCTGCCGAAAGGCCCCGGGCCGCCGGGGGGGGATCAGCAGGGCCGGGCCGGTTCCTCCAGCTGGAAGGCCGCCTGGACGAAGGCGTCCACCTCCTCCAGGGTGTCGAAGCAGGCGATGGCCACCTGGTTGCCCATGGTGCCCGCCAGGGCGTCGGGCATGCGGGTGAAGAGCCGGGCGTGGCCGCCGCAGCGGGCCTCCAGCTGGGGGAGGGAGAGGACGTAGCGGTTTTCGTCCCGCCGCCCGGCGTAGACGCAGTAGCTGTGGGGGCCGTCGTAGCTGTGGCGCAGCTCGTCAAAGGCCACCATGTCCGCCCAGATCTGGTACACGTCCACGCTCTGGCCGAAGTCCAGCATGTCCGGGGTATACCCCCCGGCGGGGCGCATGTTGACCTCCAGAGCCACGATGTCCCCCACCCGGCCCAGGCCGGGCTTGTCCTCCGTCAGGCGGAAGAACTCCAGGTGGAAAAAGCGGCTGGCGGCGCCGAAGGCCTTCAGCGTGGCCCGGCCGGCGGCCTCCACATCGGCGGGGACCTCCTTATCCACGTAATAGTACGTGGGCACGCCCTCGTTCACCATGTCCATGATGGAATTCCGGGTGATGTGGCTGGCGGCGAAAAGGACCTCCCCCCGGGAGTCGCAGACCCCGTCGTAGGTGGTGACGGAGCCGGAGACGTACTCCTCCATCAGATAGGGCACCGGCGGCGGGTCCCGGAAGAAGGACTCCATGTCGGCGGCGCTTTTCAGCTTCCAGGTGGCGATGGCCCCCACGCCGTTGTCGGGCTTGACGATGATGGGATAGCCCACCTCCCGGGCGAAGGCCAGCCCGGCCTCCAGGTCCGTGACGGGCGCGCACCGGGCGCAGGGGAGGCCGGCCTTCCGGTAGAACTCCTTCATGGCCAGCTTGCTTTT
>CAQVQZ010000143.1 GCA_948902155.1 uncultured Oscillibacter sp. | reverse complement strand
CCATTTCTCCATGACGGCAAGCCTGGAGAGAAAAAGTGCCACAACGTTCCGCCGGGCCAACTGGGAAGTAGAGGATAACACGTTGTATATCACCCTTTTCAGCGGGCTGGTCCGGGGTGGTTACTGCCAGGATAGACTGAATGTCGGCTTTGAAAACTATGCCTTGCGGGATGTCCGGCAGGTTTGTCTGCGTGACGGTTCTTTTTCCAGACTCATATACTCCAGATAATCTCTTGAGCTCCGCCTCGGCGGGGCTTTTTCGCGCCCCGCACCTTTCGCTCCGCTTTCCATAGAATAGGAGAGAAAGGAGGAGTGTTTGTGGAGCACTATATTATCCTCGCCCGCTCCGTTACCTACGCCCAGCGGATGCAAAAATCCCTGGGGAGGGCGGGCATCCGCTGCCATATCTTCCGGCCTCCCAGAGACCTGACGGATATGGGCTGCGCCTATGCCGTGCGCGTCGCGGTTTCCGATCTGCCCGGGGCGCTGGCCGCCCTGCAAAGGGACGGCCTGGACCCCGTTCAAATATTTCTGTTTCATGATGGATTGTACCAGGAGGTGGGCGTATGATCTACTTTGACAGCGCCGCCACCAGTTTTCAAAAGCCCGCTTCCGTCGCCGCCGCCATGTGGGACGCCCTGGCCTCCATGAGCTCGCCGGGGCGGGGAGGCTACGCCGCCGCCGCCCGGGCGGCGGACACGGCCTTTCAGTGCCGGGTGGAGCTGGCGGAGCTCTTCGGGCTGAAAAACCCGGAACAGGTGGTCTTCACCCTCAATGCCACCCACGCGCTGAACCTCGCCATTAAAAGCCTGGTGCCGCCGGGTGGGCGGGCGGTGATCTCCGGTTATGAGCACAACGCCGTCACCCGCCCTCTGGAGGCCCTGGGGGCAGAAGCGTCCGTGGCGGCGGGGCCGCTCTTTGAGCCGGAAGCGGTGCTGGCGGCGTTCGACCGCCTCATTGTGCCCGGCGTGGACGCGGTCATTTGCAGCCACGTCTCCAACGTCTTCGGCTTTATTCAGCCGGTGGAGGAAATTGCCGCCATCTGCCGGAAACGGGGAGTCCCCTTTGTGATCGACGCGTCCCAATCCGCCGGGGTCCTGCCCTTGGACATGGGAGCCCTGGGCGCGGCCTTCATCGCCATGCCCGGCCACAAGGGGCTTTACGGCCCTCAGGGCACCGGCGTGCTGCTCTGCGGGGAGGACGTCCCCACCCGGCCCCTGCTGGAGGGTGGCACCGGAAGCCTGTCCATCCAGCAGAAGATGCCAGAGTTCCTGCCGGACCGGCTGGAGGCCGGGACCCTCAATATGCCGGGGATTGCGGGGCTGCTGGCGGGCGTCCGGTACGTCCGCCGGGGCGGGCCGGAGAAAATCCTGGACCATGAGCGGCACCTGACCCGGCTGGCCATCCAGGGCCTGAAACCCATAACGGGCCTGCGAATCCTCTATGATCCGGGGCTGCGGCGCCAGACGGGAGTTCTCTCCCTGACGGCGGACCGCATGGATGTGGAGGCCATGGGCTCCGCCCTGTCGGACCGGGGCGTGGCGGTCCGGTCGGGGCTTCACTGCGCCCCGCTGGCCCACCGCACTGCCGGGACCCTGGACACGGGCACCGTCCGCCTCAGCTTCTCCGATTTCAACACGCCGGAGGAGGTGGCCCGGCTGATCCGCGCCGTCTATGGGGTTCTGGGCTCGTCTTTCTGAACAGTCCGTGAATTTTTCGGGAATTTCCCCACGGTTTACCTTGCTTTTTACGGCGGGATTCTATATAATCTAAAGTATTCATGACCTGAGACCGGGGGAAGGCGCCTCCGGCGGGACCGGCCCGCGCCGGCCGGAAGGAAGGGGATGGTCAAACTGAATGTGACGCTGACGGAGCTGTTTACCACCATTGGCCGGTATCTGCTGACCATCCAGGTGGCGGACGTTTTGGATATCGCCATCATGGTGTTCGCCCTCTACAAGGTGCTGACCCTGGCCCAGACCACCAAGGCCGCCAGCCTGCTCAAGGGGCTGTTCGTCTTTCTGGCGGTGCTGCTGCTGAGCTACCTGTTCCAGCTCAACGGCATCTACTACCTGCTGAGCAAAATGGTGGAGTGGGGCGTGCTGGCCCTGGTCATCCTCTTCCAGCCGGAGATCCGGCGGATCTTAGAAGAAATGGGAAGCCGACGGATATTGGCGTTCTTCACCCGGTCGGAGAACGCCAGCGTTTTGGAGCAGACCATCGAGCAGACCGTCCTGGCCTGCTCGGAGATGTCCCAGTCCCGGACCGGGGCGCTGATCGTGTTCGAGAGGGAGATTCTCCTGGACGACATGGTCCGGTCCGGCACGGTGCTGGACGCGGCGGTTTCCAGCGAGCTGCTGAAAAACATCTTCTTTGTCAAAGCGCCAATGCACGACGGGGCGGTCATCGTCCGCCACGGCCGGGTGCTGGGAGCGGGCTGCATGCTGCCCCTGAGCAAAAACGTCAATCTCTCCCGGGACCTGGGCATGCGGCACCGGGCCGGCATCGGCATGAGCGAAAACTCCGACGCGGTGGTGGTCATCGTGTCGGAGGAGACCGGCTCCATCTCCGTGGCCACCGGCGGGATGCTGAAACGGCACCTGAAGCCGGAGACCCTGGATAACCTCCTGCGGAACGAGCTGCTTCCGCAGGAGGAGGGCGGCGAGGCCGAGAAGCAGAAATTCAGTCTGACGGGCCTGCTGCGCGCCAGGAAGGACGGAGGTGCGTAAGATGGAAGGTGAAAAAGCGGGACGCCGCAGGGTCATCTACCTGCTGCTGTCCGTTCTGGTGGCCTGCGGCATCTGGCTCTACGCCGATTTGACCAGCGGCCCCAACGGGACGCCCCGGCCCCGGACACGGGAATTCCTGGACATCCCCATCGAGTTTTTGTATGAGAGCACTTTGGCGGACCGGGGGCTGATGCTGGTGGAGGACGGCACGGACCTCACCATCGACCTGACGCTGAAGGGCACGCGCTGGGACATCTCCAGCCTGGACCAGTCGGACATCCGAGTTACCGCCAGCCTGTGGGACATCACCCGTGCGGGGGAGCAGCGGATCAACTGGAACATCCGGTTTACGGACCCCAAATTCAGCCCCAACAACATCGAGACGGAAAACGCCAGCATCAGCATGGCCACGGTGAACATCAGCGAGCTTTACAGCCGGACCGTCCGGGTCAGCTGCGAGCTGGTGGGCAACGTGGCGGAGACCTATTCCGCCGGGCAGGTTCAGCTGTCCCACACCGAGGTGGAGGTCCGGGGCCTCCAGGAGGACATCGACCCCATCAGCTACGCCAAGGTCACCCTGGACATCGGGGACGGCGCGGTGGAGACGGTTTCCAAAAGCCTGGAGCTCCAGTATTACAGCGAGGACGGCCAGCTTTTGGACAAGGCCAGCATCCACTCCAATGTGGAGAACATCCAGGCCACCCTGCCGGTGTTCGTAACAAAAGAGCTGCAACTGGTGGTGGACTTCGAGGAAGCCCCCGGACTGCGCCGGAAGAACGCGAAGTACGTGATCGAGCCCCAGACCATCACCGTCTCCGGCGACGCCACCCAGCTGAAAAACGTGGAGACGCTGGAATTGGGCAAGTACAAGCTTGCGGAGCTGGGGACCACCGCCTCCGAGAGCTACACCACGACCAACTATCCCATCATCCTGCCCGAGGGCTGCCAGAACCTCAGCGGCGTCACGCGGGCGGCCCTGCGCATCCGGTTTGAGGACATGGCCAGCGCTACGGTGCCCACGGAGAACATCTCCTGGCTGAACCTTCCGGAGGGGAAGCGGGTGGAGCTGCTGACCGGCGCTCTGCTGGTGAAGGTCTTCGGCGCGGAGGCGGACGTCGCCGCCCTCACGGGGGAGGACGTCGCCGTGACGGTGGACCTCACCGACTACTCCGCCGCCTCCGGCACCTACACCATTCCCGCCGCGGTGACCGTTACCAAGGGCGACATCGGCATCAGCGGGGAGTATCAGGTCCAGGTCACCATCCGGGAGGGGGCGGAGGAGCCCCCGCCGGAGGAGGAGCCGGATTCTTCCGGCGATGAGGAACCGGAAGAGCGGTAACGCCCCGTGTTTGGAGGATATCATGACACAAATCGCGACGGTTGAACGAATTTTGGACGCCGGCCACGCCGAGATTTCCGTGCCCCGGAAATCCGCCTGCGGCCACGACTGCGAGGAATGCGCCGGCTGCGGCGTTACCGGCGCGGCGGTCCACGCCCGTGCGGCCAACCCCATCGGGGCCGCGCCGGGGCAGAAGGTGGTGGTGGAGAGCAGCACGAAGCGGATGCTCCGCATCGTCGCCCTGGTCTACCTGATTCCGGTGGCGCTGTTCTTCGCCGGGTATCTGGGGGGCCTGGCGCTGTCCGCCAGCGTGGCGGTGCAGTACGGCGCGGCGGTGGCGGGCTTTGTCCTGGGCATCCTCCTGGCGGTGGCCTATGACCGCCGCCTCCGGGCAAGGGGAGGGCTGTCCTTCACCATCGTCCGGCTGTTCTGATGTTCGGCTACGTCAGGCCGCCCCAAGACCTGCCCGAGGAGGAGATCAAGCGCTTTGGCCGGGCCTATTGCGGGCTCTGCCACACCCTGGGGCGGCGCTACGGCCTCGCGGCGCGGATGATTCTGAATTACGATTTTACCTTCCTGTCCATCCTTCTCTCCGAGCCGGAGGAGGGAGCGGGGCGGCATGGCCGCTGCGCCGTCCACCCCGTTCACGGGCGGGACTACCTGGAGCCCAGCGCCGCATTGGATCTGGCGGCGGACGAGAGCGTGATTTTGGCCTACTGGCAGGCCCGGGACGGCGTGGAGGACCACGGCGCGGTCCACGGATTGAAGTACCGGGGGGCCTCCGCCGCCCTGCGGTCCGCCTACCGCAAAGCCGCCGCAGCCCGGCCCGCCTTTGACGAGGGCGCCCGCCGCCAGCTGGAGCGTCTGGCGGCGTTGGAGCGGGAGGGCTGTTCCTCCATGGACCGGGCGGCGGACACCTTCGCAATCCTTTTGCAGGGAGCCGCCCAGGCGGTGGACGAGCTGGTGCGCCGCCGGGTGCTGGAGCAGCTGCTGTACCACCTGGGCCGCTGGGTCTATCTGGTGGACGCGGCGGACGACCTGAAAAAGGACGCCGCCTCCGGCAATTACAACCCGGTGGCGCTGCGGTACGGCCTGACGGACGGCCTCTGGACGGAGGAGAGCCGCCGGAGCTTCGCTGCCACCCTGGACCACTCCGTCCACATGATGGCCACGGCCTTTGAATTGTGGGACTTCGGCGTCTGGACGCCGGTTCTGGAAAAAACCCTTTATACCGGCCTTTTCCGCGTGGGAAAGGCGGTGCTGGACGGCACCTTTCACCACAGAGGCAATCAGAGAGAAACGCAGGAGAGAAGCACATGAACGATCCCTATCAGGTACTCGGCATATCGGAGAGCGCCACCGACGAGGAAGTCAAGCGGGCGTACCGGGAGCTGGCGAGGAAGTATCACCCGGACAACTACCACGACAATCCCCTGGCCGACCTGGCCCAGGAGAAGATGAAGGAGATCAACG
>CAQVQZ010000142.1 GCA_948902155.1 uncultured Oscillibacter sp. | reverse complement strand
TCTCCCCGGGCCGGGGTACCATCGGAGATATGGCCGCCTTCGGCACGGCCCAGACCAAACTGCGTTTGGAGCATAAAAGAAATCGGCGGAGGGACTGCGCTATATGAACATCATTGGCCACGTTTTCAAGAAAATGACGGCTGTTATTTTTGTGTTCCATGTAAAGCTGCGGAGTCCTGTCAGTCGACAGAACTCCGCGGCTTTTTGCAGTTTTTTTAGTTATTTGGAAACTGCTGTTCCCCATATCCCAAACAGCTTCCTGCTCTTCAGAGGATATTGCCGCCCGGCCCTGTTCCCCCTGTTATCTCACACTAAACAGCAGGTCGCCATAGTTGGGAAATGGCCAGTACTTCTTTGCGGTGACGGTCTCTGCCTCATCGCAAGCCCGGCGCAGCCGTTCCATCTGCGGCAGCACCCGGTCCCGGATGCGCTCGGACTCCGTCCTTATATCGCCAGCTCCTGCCAGTTCCTCCACCAGCCGCTCCAGCTCCGCTGTCCCGGTGTCAATCTGATCTGTGAGACCGGACAGCTTCTCTACCAACGCCATCTCATACGCACAGGCACAGCTGGGACTCAGCGCCTTTTTGCCGGCCGCTGCCCTTGCGGTGTCGGCAGCAAATGCCTGTATGGCGGGAAGGATCTCGGTACGGGCCATGTCCGCCATGGTCCTGGCCTCAATGAAAATGGTCTTACAGTAGTTGTCCAGCGTGACCTCGCAGCGGGAAACCAGTTCCGCCTTGGTATACACGCCGTGGGAGGTGAGCATATCCACGTTCTTCTGGTCCAGCAGATGGGGAACGCAGTCCGGCGTACTGGGGTAGTTCATCAGCCCCCTCTGACCGACAGCCGTCTCGATCCAGGCGGCATCGTAGCCGTTGCCGTTGAAGATAATCCGCTTGTGGTCACGAATGGTATCACGGATCAGGCCCTGCAGGGCGGATTCAAAGTCCCCTGTTCCCTCCAGCTGATCGGCAAAGCGCTTCAGGCTCTCGGCCATGGCGGCATTGAGCATAATGTTGGCACAGGCGATGGAGTCCGAGGAACCCACCATGCGGAATTCAAACTTATTTCCCGTAAAGGCAAAGGGCGAGGTTCGGTTGCGGTCAGTGGTATCCCGGCGGAACCGGGGCAGAACGTCCGCTCCCAGCTTCACCTTCCCCGCCTTCACGCCGGTGTAGGGCGCGTCATGCTCGATTGCGTCCAGAATGGCCGTCAGCTCCTCGCCCAGGAACATGGACACCACGGCGGGCGGAGCCTCGTTGGCTCCCAGTCTGTGGTCATTTCCGGCGGTAGCCACTGAGATGCGCAGAAGGTCCTGAAAGTCATCCACCGCCTGGATAACGGCGCACAAAAACAGCAGGAACTGGGCGTTTTCATAGGGCGTCTCTCCGGGAGAGAGGAGATTGACGCCGGCGTCAGTGGACAACGACCAGTTGTTGTGCTTGCCGGAGCCGTTCACGCCCTCAAAGGGTTTCTCGTGGAGCAGACAGACCAGGCCGTGGCGGGCGGCTACTTTCTGCATGATCTCCATAGTCAGCTGGTTGTGGTCTGTGGAAACATTCGTGGTGGAGTAGATGAGGGCCAGTTCATGCTGAGCCGGAGCCACCTCGTTGTGCTGGGTCTTGGCCAGGATGCCCAGCTTCCAAAGCTCCTGATTCAGATCCTCCATGTAGGCGGCCACCCGGGGCTTGATCGTGCCAAAGTAGTGATCATCCATCTCCTGTCCCTTGGGAGGCCGGGCGCCGAAAAGCGTGCGTCCGGTGAAGCGCAGGTCCCGGCGCTGCTCCCACAGCTTGGCGTCCACCAGGAAATACTCCTGTTCCGGGCCCGCAGCGGTGCTTACCCGCTTTACCTCCGTGTTTCCAAACAGGCGCAGAATGCGCAGCGCCTGTCGGTTCAGCGCCTCCATGGAGCGCAGCAGAGGCGTCTTCTTGTCCAGCGCCTCACCATTGTAGCCGCAGAAGGCGGTGGGAATGCACAATGTCCGGTCCTTGATAAACGCGTAGGAGGTGGGGTCCCACGCGGTGTAGCCCCGGGCCTCAAAGGTGGCCCGCAGTCCGCCGGATGGGAAAGAGGAGGCATCCGGCTCTCCTCGGATCAACTCTTTGCCGGAGAACTCCATGATGACGCCGCCGTCCGGAGCGGGTGAGATAAAACTGTCGTGCTTCTCGGCGGTAACACCGGTAAGGGGCTGAAACCAGTGGGTAAAGTGGGTTGCCCCATGGGCCACCGCCCAATCCCGCATAGCGGAGGCCACCGCGTTGGCCACGCCAATATCCAGCCTCGCGTCCTCATCAATGGTCCTGCGAAGAGACTGGTACACTTCGGCGGACAGATTCGCTTTCATCACCCGATCATCAAATACCAAACTTCCGAAATACTCTGGCAGTGCTGCCATGTTCGTTCACCCTTTCCGCGATCATCGCATAAAAAGGGCAAAGGCGCCTTCCGGGAATACTCCCTAAAGACGCCTTTGCCTTTATGGGGGCATTATACGCCCTCGCCGGGGCCCTGTCAATCATTTTTCAGGGGTTTCAGAAATCTTGGCCGAAACACCGGAAAATTCCGCTGCCGCGAAAAATTTTTCATGAACTTTCCACGATGGGCATTTCTCTTTCCAGAACCTATACCACCCGTACAAGATTGGTGCAGCCATTGAGGTACGCATCCACCTCCGCGGCGGCACTCCGCCCCTCCGCTATGGCCCATACCACAAGAGACTGGCCCCGGCGCATATCCCCGGCGGCAAAGACCTTCTCCACGGTGGTGGCAAAGCCGCCCTCCGAAGTCCGGACCGTCTCATCCCAGGCCACGCCGAAGGCCTTGCACACTTCGCCCGCGCATCCGGCAAAGCCGGTGGCGGCGATCAGGAGCCCGCAGGGCAGAGCGTCTCCCTCCGTGGTGGTCACGGCGGTCAGTGCGCCGTTCTCCACACGGATCTCCTTAATTTGCACGCCAAACCGCCTGGGATCCTCTCCAAACAGGGCAGCAGCCTCCTCATGGGCACAGTCCCGGGGCAGAACACCGTTTTGCAGGTAGTCTGCCTCCGGACGGCGCACCAGCTGTGCAATGGACCGGCATCCCTGCCGCAGGGCCGTGGCCACGCAGTCGGAGGCGGTGTCGCCGGTACCGATGATGATCACGTCCCGCCCCTCCGCTGTGGGAACGGCGGGCGTTTTACCAAACTGCCGCTGTTCCACAGCGGCCTTCAAAAACTCCGTGCCGTAGCAGATGCCGGAGATTCCTTCTGTCTCCAATCCAAGGGGGCGGGGCCGCTCCGCGCCGCAGCAGAGGATTACCGCATCATAGTCCCGCAGCAGCCTCTGGGCCACCTGGGGGTCCGCCGCATCCACACCGGTGACAAAGCTGACCCCCTCGTCCGTCATCAGGTTAATTCTGCGCTTTACGATGTCCTTGGGCAGCTTCATATTGGGAATGCCGTAGGTCAAAAGCCCTCCGGGCCGCTCCTCCCGCTCCACAACGGTGACAGAGTGGCCCCGGTGATTCAGCTGGTCCGCCGCCGCCAGGCCCGCCGGGCCGGAACCCACCACCGCCACCTTCTTTCCCGACCACTGAGGCGGACGGCGGCGCCGCACCGCCCCGGCGGCAAAGGCCTCCTCTATGACGCTCAGCTCGTTGTCCCGGATGGTCACGGCATCGCCGTACATTCCGCAGATGCACGCCTCCTCGCAGGGCGCAGGGCAGACCCGCCCGGTGAACTCCGGGAAATTATTGGTTTTCAGCAGGCGGCTCAGGGCATGAGAGGGGTTCCCCGCATGGATCATGTCGTTCCACTCGGGAATCAAATTATGCAGGGGACAGCCAAAGTCCCGCCCCTCCCACCGGATGCCGGATTGGCAGAATGGGACGCCGCAGTTCATACACCGCCCTCCCTGTTCCCGGCGGGCATCCGCCGTCAGGGGGATGCGGAAGGGCTCCCAGTCCCGGACCCGCTCCAGCGGCGGGCGGTCCGCCGGCTCCCGCCGGTCATATTCCAAAAATCCAGTGATCTTTCCCATATCGTCACCCCTCCTTATCCTCTCGCGGTGGCATAAAACGCCTCGATCTCCGCCTGCTCCCGGCTCATGCCCTTTTCCTCCTGCTGGGCAATAGCCCGAAGCATCCGGTCATAGTCTCTGGGCATGACCTTCTTGAAGCAGGGAATATAGGACTGGAACGCCGCCAGAATTTGCTTCCCTCTGGGGGAACCGGTGGCGGCTACATGCTCCTCAATCAGGGCACGAAGCTCCGCAATATCGTGGGCCTCTGTCAGTTCCGCAGCCTGAACCTGCTCCTTATTGAGGCGGAGATACAAATCATGCCGTTCGTCCAGCACGTAGGCCACGCCGCCGGACATGCCCGCCGCAAAGTTCTTCCCGGTGGGCCCCAGGATCACTGCCCGGCCTCCGGTCATGTACTCGCAGCCATGGTCGCCCACGCCCTCCACCACAGCGGAGGCACCGGAGTTGCGGACGCAGAAGCGCTCTCCGGCCATACCGTTGATGAAGGCCTTGCCGCCGGTGGCTCCATAGAGAGCCACGTTGCCCACGATGATGTTCTCCCCCGGCTTAAACCCGGTCCCCCCCGCCGGCGGATGCAGAATCAGCTTGCCGCCGGAGAGGCCCTTGCCGAATCCATCGTTGCAGTCCCCCTCCAGGTCCAGCGTCAGCCCCCTGGGGATAAATGCCCCGAAGGACTGCCCGCCGCCGCCGCGGCAGGTGATGACATAGCTGTCCTCCGGCAGGCCGTTTTCGCAGGTTCGGGTGATCTCTGAACCGAACAGGGTGCCGAAAGCCCGGTCCGTGGAGGAAATCCGGATATCCAGACGCCCGCTCCTCCTGTCCCTGAGACTTTTTCCCAGTTTTTCCATCAGCACCCGCATATCCGCCGTCCTCTCCAGCTGAAAGTCGTAGACTGCGGCGGGGTCGAAGTGGGGCACATGGTCACCACAGGGATTTTGCAGCAGTGCGTCCAGATTCAGGGCCTCCGCCCGGCGAGTTATCAGTTTTTCCCGAACCCGCAGCAAATCGCACCGGCCCACCAGCTCGTCCACGGTCCGTACGCCCAGGGAGGCCATGTACTCCCGCAGCTCCCGCGCTACAAAATACATAAAGTTCTCCACGTACTCAGGCCTGCCGGAAAACCGCTTCCGGAGCTCTGGGTCCTGGGTGGCAATACCGGCGGGACAGGTGTCCAGATTACACACCCGCATCATGCAGCAGCCCATGGCCACCAGGGGCGCAGTGGCAAAACCGAATTCCTCCGCCCCCAGCATACAGGCAATTGCCACGTCCCGGCCTGTCATCAGCTTGCCATCGGCTTCAATCACCACCTGCTGGCGGAGGTCGTTTTGTATCAGGGTCTGATGGGCCTCCGCCACCCCCAGCTCCCAGGGCAGGCCCGCCCCCTGAATGGAGCTGCGGGGGGCCGCTCCGGTACCGCCGTCGTGGCCGGAGATCAGCACCACCTGCGCCCCGGCCTTGGCAACGCCGGCGGCAATCGTGCCTACTCCCGCCTCGCTGACCAGTTTGACACTGATCCGGGCGAACCGGTTGGCGTTTTTCAAATCATATATCAGTTGGGCCAGGTCCTCGATGGAGTAGATGTCATGGTGGGGCGGCGGGGAGATCAGGG
>CAQVQZ010000141.1 GCA_948902155.1 uncultured Oscillibacter sp. | reverse complement strand
TAGACCACCTGGGGCAGGATGCGGCCCCAGTTGATGGAGTTGGCGGAGGAGAGGAGATAGCCCCGCTCCGCCAGGGTCTCCCGGATGCCCTCGTCGGAAAAGATGCGCTTCACGCCGGCCTGGGCGTCGTCGAAGTTGCCCACCACGGCGCACACGCCTACGTTGGCCCCCTCCTGGGTGACCATCTGGGCCTCCTGGACCTGGGAGACGCCGTCCTTGGGGTAGAAGACCATGATCTTGGTCTGGGGCACGCCGGCGAAGCCCTCCATAGCCGCCTTGCCGGTGTCGCCGGAGGTGGCCACCAGGATGCAGATGGTCTTGTCCTCCCCGGTCTTGCCCTGGGCGGCGGAGAGAAGCTGGGGCAGCATTTGCAGGGCCATGTCCTTGAAGGCGGAGGTGGGGCCGTGCCACAGCTCCAGGCAGTGGGTATTGCCGTCCACCTTCCGCAGGGGGGCCACGGCGGGGGTATCGTATTTATCGGGGCCGTAGGCGTTGTTGGCGAAGGCCAGCAGCTCCTCCTCGCTATAGTCCGTCAGGAAGAGTGCCATGACCTTGGCGGTGCGCTGCTGGTAGGGCAGTCTGCTCAGCTCCGCCAGGAAGGCTCCGTCGATCTGGGGGACGGACTCCGGCGTCAGGAGCCCGCCGTCCTTGGACAGGCCCAGCTTCACGGCCTCGGCCCCCGTGATTCGGAGGGCGCGGTCTCTGGTGCTCAAATACTTCATGATGCGTTCTCACCTTTCTGATGATGTGATTTTTATTTACGAATGCGAATCAAGGTCTGAACAGGAGCGCGCGAAGCGCAGGAAAAAGTTTCGCCAGCCTTTACAAAGGCTGCGGGGTTCCAAGGGGCAGCGCCCATTGGTCGCGCCCGCAGGCGCGAAACTCTCCAGCCGCGACTTACAAAAGTTCTCGTAATGTATTGTGTAAGTCGCGGCCATGCGCCTTTGCCGCGAAGCCGGCAAACAGCCCGTCCCACCCTTGATGCGCATTATCAGTTTATGAGAAGGCGTCTTCCAGGTACACCACCCGGAGCCCGCCGTTCTTTTCCTCGTAGACCTCCGCCACGTCGAACCGGGCGGGGCCGTCGAAGCCGGTCTCGCTCAGGTAGGCGGCGGCGGCTTTCCGCAGCCGCTCCCGCTTCCGCCCGTCCACGAACTCCCGGGGCAGGCCGATGGACCCCGGCCCCCGGCGCTTCACCTCCACGAAGCACAGGACCCCCTCCGGCGTCCGGGCCACGATGTCCAGCTCCCCGAAGCGCCGCCGCCACTGGCGCTCCAGCACGGCGCAACCCCGCTCTTCCAGATACCGGGCGGCCAGGGCCTCCCCCTGGTCCCCTTTTTTCCCGCTCACCGCCGCGCCTCCCACTTTTTCAGGAAGGTTTTCCGGTGGGCCGGGCAGGGGCCGTATTGGTCCAAGGCGGCGTAGTGGGCCTTGGTGCCGTAGCCCTTGTGTTTAGCAAAGCCGTACTGGGGATACAACCTGTCCAGCTCCTGGGCGGCGTAGCGGTCCCGGCTGACCTTGGCCAGGATGGAGGCGGCGGCGATGGAGGCGCTTTTTCCGTCGCCGCCCACCAGGGTGATATGGGGAGCCGTGATGGAGACGCGGCTCCCGTGGTCCCGGTTGCCGTCGATGAGGCATAGGTCCGGCTTCACAGACAGGCCGTCGACAGCCTGCTGCATCGCCAGCATCCGGGCGTTGAGGATGTCCAGTTCGTCGATCTCCTCCGCCGTGGCGAAGGCCACGGACCACGCCTCCGCCTGGGCGGTGATCGCGTCAAAAAGGGCCTCCCGCTTTTTCTCCGTCAGCTTCTTGGAGTCGTTGAGGCCGGGAAGCTCGATCTCCCTGGGCAGGATGACGGCGGCGGCGTACACCGGCCCCGCCAGGGGGCCCGCTCCCGCCTCGTCCACGCCGCAGAGGACGTCAAAGCCCTTATCCCACTGTTCCCGCTCCGGGGTCCACAGGTCCATGGTCTCCTCTCCTTTTGGCCCGGCGGTGGAGCCAGACAAAATAGATGAAATGAATCAGGCAGATGAACATTACCGCCCCGCAGCCCCCGCTGTACCGGACAATTCCCGGCATGTCCGCCAGCCATTTAAACAGCATCCACGTAAAGGCCAGCAGCTGCCACAGAGGCGTCAGGAAGGTACATAGCACTCCAAAAACAAGGAAGCCATTCACATCGTGAATCAAATCCAGTTCGCCCGCCAGAATCACTGCCGCGGCCATTGCGGCGCTGAAAGCCCAGTACCATTTCACAAACCGCAGCAGTCCCGGTCTCCCGCCGGCATACAGCCGCGCGTCCAGGGCCAGCAGGCCCAGGAGCCAAACCGTCAGCAAGACCCAGCTCCAGATGGTGTAGGTCTGATAGAGGCCGTGCATGAACGCATGGACGCTGGCGTAAAAATGCAGGGCCACCCATAAAAGCGCCGCGGCATTGGCAGCGGACCATTTCTTATCGTCTCCCATTACGGCTCCTCCAAAGTAAACCGCCCCAGCTTGCCGGAGCGGAACTCGTCCAGCAGAATCTTCGCCATGCGCTCCGTGTCCACCTCGCCGCCGGAAATCAGGAAGCCCCGCCGCCGCCCGGCGGCCTCCAGGAGGCGGTAGCCGTAGGCCACGTCGTTCTCCCCCTCTTCCCGCTCCGGGAGGGCGGGGAGCTTGTAGCCGGTTTTCAGCGCCTCGGGGTACTTCTCCGCCAGGTACGCCATCAGGTGGCACCCCAGGGTCTCCGTGTCCAGAATTTCGTCCTTCACCGCCCCGGTGAAGGCCAGGTGCAGGCCCACGTCTTTGTCGTCCAGCTTGGGCCAGAGGATGCCGGGGGTGTCCAGCAGCTCCAGGCCCCGGTCCACCGGCACCCACTGCTTGGACCGGGTGACGCCGGGGCGGTCCTCCGCTTTGGCGGTCTTCCGGCCCGCCACCTTATTGATAAAGGTGGACTTCCCCACGTTGGGGATGCCCAGGACCATGACCCGGACCACCCGGCCCGTCTGGCCCTTCTCCGCGTAGACGCGGAGCTTGTCCGCCAGCAGCTCCCGGACGGCGGCGGAGAACCGCGCCGTGCCCGCGCCGCTTTTGGCGTCCGTCTCCAGCACCGCCCAGCCCTGCTCTTTGAAATGCGCCGCCCACGCCTTCACGGCCTCCCGGTCCGCCTGGTCCGCCCGGTTCAAGACCACCAGCCGGGGCTTCCCCGCCGTCAGGCCGTCCACGTCCGGGTTCCGGCTGGAGCGGGGGATACGGGCGTCCAAAATCTCGCACACCGCGTCCACGTTTTTCAGCTGCTCCGTGATCATGCGGCGGGTCTTTGCCATATGTCCGGGATACCATTGAATCTCCATCAGCCGATTCCTCCGATCCGCCCGTAGGCCCGTTCTCCCGTATCGGCGTCGGGCCCTGGAAAGGCCAGGAACACCGCCCGGCCGATGATGTACCGGGCGTCCACCGTGCCCAGGCGGGCGTCCCGGCTGTCGGTGCTGTTGTTCCGGTTGTCCCCCAGGACGAAGACGCAGCCCTCCGGCACCGCCAGGGGGAACGCCGTGCCCTCCGGCGTGAAGGTCCCCTCCCGGACATAGCCCTCGTGGAGGCGCACGCCGTCCACATACACGATTCCAGAGGAAAAATCGATGTCCACCACCTGGCCCTCCGTGGCGATGACCCGCTTGACAATGGGCGTGGGGAGGAAGCTCTCCTTCCGCAGCACCACCACGTCCCCCGTCTCATAGCCGCCGCAGAGGTAGGAGTTCAGCACCAGCAGACGGTCCCCGTCCTGAAGGGTGGGGACCATGGAGTGCCCGTCCACGCCGATGAGGCGGATGACGAAGGTGAACAGCAGCACCACCGCCAGCACGGAGCACACCAGGGCCTGGACCCACTCGTACGCCTCCCGGCGGCTCTCCTTGGTTTTTTCTCTCTGCATGTCTCTCCCGCCTTACAGTTTTCCAATCCGGTCCCACTCCCGCAGCTCCAGGCCGGAGGTCTCCCCCGGCAGCAGCAGAAACACCGCCCGGCCGATGACGCAGCGGGCGTCCACCGCTCCCAGGTCCGGCTCCCGGCTGTCCCGGCTCTCGTTGCGGTTGTCCCCCATGAGGAAGACGCAGCCCTCCGGCACGGTGAAGGGGTAGGCCGTCCCCAGGTCCAGGTGGGTGGGCTCCCGGATATAGGGCTCCTCCAGGGCCTCGCCGTCCACGTAGACCACGCCGTTGTCAAAGTCCACATCCACGGTCTCGCCCTCGGTGGCAATGACCCGCTTGACGATGGGCTCGCCGAACTCAAAGGAGGGCTTTGCCGCAATGACCACGTCGCCCCGCTGGTAGTCCCCGCACAGCGGCCCGTTGACCACCAGCAGCAGGTCCCCGTTCTGGAGCGTCTCCCGCATGGACCCGCCGGACACGCCCACCACCCGGACGCCGAAGGCGAACACCACCACCGCCGCCAGCACGGAGCACACCAGGGCCTGGGCCCACTCATAGATTCCCTTCCCCGGCTGTTCGGGCTTCTTTTCCGTTTTCTCAGACGACATGACGATCCCTCGATTCCAAATTTTCGATGAACGCCCGGCGGTTTCCCGGCTCCGCCGGGGGCGGAGGGTCGACGGGGGTCCGGAGGAGGCCGGGCGGTTTGCCTGGTTATAGGCATGATTTATAATAGTATAGCAAAAAAACGCGGGGACCACAAGGGGGAATTTCACAAGGTTCATCAGTGGCAAGTTGTATATTGAAAATGGACAGTCGGACAAGCCATGTCCGGCTGTTCTCCTTTGTGGGGATGGTTTAGGTCACATCAAAAAGCCACAATGAGGTTGGACGTTAGGGTTAAAGGTCATATGCCCGTTATTCGCTACGGGTAGTCCTCATAAATCGTCCGTAAAAGCTGTCCAGAATGTGTAGACCTGCTACCATAAAGGCTTTCCATTACCCACAAAAATAATAAGGGGGCCGCCCCTCAGCCCCCGTAAAAAAGAAAGGCAGGAGGCAACATGAAAATCATTGGCATCAGACCCTCGTCCTTCACAGGGGAGGACAAGACTCAGATCAGTGGCAGAAACATTTACCTGACGTATCCCCTGGAGAAGGGGGAAGGACTCGGGTCCGAGCGCGTCTTCACCACGGGCGCCAAGCTGAACGCATGGCCGTACCAGCCCAAGGTCGGCGACGAGGTGAATGTCTCGTATAACCGTTACGGCAGGTGCGACGGCATGGCAAAAGCCTAATGGCCCCCGCAATGCTGGACTCCTGCGACCTGTGCCCGCTCTTTCCCTCAGGGCATGACGTCCCCCCGGTCCCCCTGGTGTGCCAGTCCTGTTATTGGTTCCACTTCTGGGATCTGGTCCTGCCGCCCCAGGCGGCGGACCATCCGCAAATCTGACCTTTAACTTTCCTCGCTGGTGAATGTCGGGAGATATGCACAATCGAAGTCCTCAAAAAAGCGGGGCGAAAGCCCCGCAGGGGATGGTTTGAAATGTCTGAGCCAGCTCATAGGATTCCTGCACAGAGTCCTCAATCTCATCCGGTTTCATACGCGTATTTTCCACCCAGCAACGCACATTTTCCAACGTAGGCGTCAGCAGAACAGCCCGCTCATATGCCTTGCAAAACTGGCCTGCAATCTTCCCTCTGCGCTCCGCTTCAGCGTCCAGTTGATCAATTTCCCGCACAGCCGACAACATCGCGG
>CAQVQZ010000140.1 GCA_948902155.1 uncultured Oscillibacter sp. | reverse complement strand
CCAGCTCGTCCATGTTGGGCCCGCAGAGGGGGCTGACGCCGAAGAGCTTGATGTGGTCCGTGATGAGCATGATGTCCCCGGCGGTCCAGGCGGTGTTCACCGCCCCGGCGGCGTTGGTCACCACCAGGGTATCGACGCCCAGCAGCCGGGCCACCCGGACAGGATAGCCCGCGTCGGCGAAGGACCAGCCCTCATAGGTGTGGAGCCGCCCCTGCATCACCGCCGCGTCCTGCCCGGCCAGACGGCCGAAGAGGAACTGCCCCTTGTGTCCGGGGGCGGTGGAGTGCTTCATGTGGGGGACCTCCGCGTAGGGGACCGCAATGGGGTCCTCCACCTCGTCCGCCAGAGCTCCCAGGCCGGAGCCCAGAATCACCAGCACCTTGGGCTGGAAGCCGTTCAGCTTGGCCCGCAGGGCCTGAGCGCTCTCCTGATACTGTTCATAGGTGTAAAATTCCATGACCGTCCTCCTTCAATCCAGCTTCTCGCCGCAGGAACGGCAGAAACGGTCACCCTCCCGGGCCGCCTCGCCGCAGACGGGGCAGACCCGCACGTCCGTCCGGCCCAGCTGATCGTTCAGGGCGTTCAGCTCCGCCTTGAGCCCGTCGATGGTCCGCATGCGCTCCTCCATGGCGTCGGAGACCTGGGAATTGCCGGTGTAAGCCGCATAGGCCAGCTCGCCGACCTCCAGCAGCTCCCCGTCCAGCTCGCCCTCGACCCGTGCGGCTTTGCAGCGGAGCTTCACCGCGTCCGCCGCTTTCTCCGCCCCCTCGCAGGCCAGCCCCAGGGCGCCCAGGGCCAGGTTTCCCGCCAGATACGCCCCGTCTTTCAGCGTATCCAGCAGCGCGTAGATTTTATCCTGATTGCTCATAATGCCGCTCCTTTCTTTATATCACAGGTTTTTGCCTATAACAGACTTCTCAAAGTATGAATGGTTATTATTGCGGGATTCCCACATCAACCGGCCTTCTCCTGAACATCCTACTGCTGTAGGGGCGGCTATCAGCCGCCCGTGTCTTTAATTCCCTCAGCCTCCAATCTACGTTGCCGTCGCTCCAGCCCGGTCCTCCACCAAACAATCAGAGCGCGCTAAAGTTCTTTTGCTTACTTTCACCCAAAGGGTGTACGGGGTCTCTAAGCGGCAAAGCCGCTAAGAGTCCCCATATCTTTCAAGAAAAGTAAGAACTGCCGCCGATGAATTCGCGGGAGAGGGAGGTGGGGGGAATGTATTTTTCGTCCAGGGGCTCGATCTTGTCCAGGGCCCGGAGCATGTCGTCCACGACCTTGTACTTCCCCTTGGGAATCTCCTCCAGCAGGGGGACCACGAAGGGCTTCAAAACGCTGACGCTGAGGGCCAGGGAGGAATCGAACATAATATCCGCGTTCTCCTTGTAGGGGGAGATGTACAGCCGCTCCCCCCGGCGGACGTTCTCCCAGAGCTTCAGCGTAAAGGACGCGTCGCTGCCCCGGAACTTGAAATCCCGCACCAAGCGGCGGCAGAGCCGAATCCAGGACTTGTCGAAAACGATACTCCCATCCTTGTCCCGGATGTTGCTCCGGGCGGCGATGTAGAGCTTGAACGCCTTCGGATTCTTGCCCACAATGATGTCGTTCAGGGCGTGTATCCCCTCGAAGATGGCCAGCTCATCCGCCCCCAGGCGCATGGGCCGGGCGAAGATGTCCGAGCGCATCTGCCGGGCAAACTCATACTTGGGAACGTGAATCAGTTCCCCCCGGTCCAGCATGGCGAAGTGGTGGTTCAGCAGGTCGATGTCCAAGAAGAAGGGGGACTCGTAGTCAATGTCCCCCTCCCGGTTCCGGGGGGCCGTCTCCGGGTCCGTGGTCTTGAAGTAGTCGTCCATGGAGACGGTATGCGTCTCGATGCCCAGCACCTCCAGCTGCTCCTCGATCTTCAAGGCGGTGGTGGTCTTCCCGGAGCCGGAGGGGCCGGAGAGAAGAATGATCCGGGACTCCCTCCGGTGGTCCGCGATCTTCCGGGCGGCGCTCTCCACCTTTTTGGCAAACAGCGCGTCGCACTCCTGGGCAAAGCCCGCGGGGTCGCTGCGGACGGCCTCGTTGATCTGTTTCAGGGAATACATGCTCTCGGCTCCTTTCTATGGATAGGCGGGCCTCAGCCCCCGCCGTAGAAGGCGGCGAACTCCGCCTGATTGGCCAGGGTCTTCTCCGGGCGCTCCGTGTACTCCTTGGGATACTTGGGGTTGAAGCACCGCTTGATCTGGCGGCGGGCCGGGTCCACCAGCTTCGTGGACCCTCCCGCGCCAAAGGACAGGATGGAGCACAGCTCCGACATGATATAGATGTTGTACAGGCAGGCCCCGCCGGGGCGGGTCCAGCCGATATTCTCAAAGCTGCCGGACATGTACTTCTGCCGGTAGAGGTAGTACGGGGCGTACCCGGCGCTCCGGAGGGCCGGGGCGGCGTAGTCCAGCATCTCCCCCACCGCCTCCGGGCCGGGGATGGACAGCCCCTCCAGCAGAATACGGCTCCCCTTCTTCAGGGCCAGGGTGTGAACGGTGATGTTGTCCGTGCCGAAGGCCAGACAGCGGTCCAGGGATCGGCGGAAGCCCTCCGCCGTGTCCTCCGGCAGGCCCGCGATCAGGTCCATGTTCATATGCGGAAATCCGCACCGGGCCGCCAGCTCCATAGCCGCCTCGATATCGCCGGGGCTGTGGCGTCGTCCGATGGCCCGGAGGACGTGCTCTTCCATGGTCTGGGGGTTCACGGAGATGCGGTGGACGCCGTGGTCCCCCAGCACCGCCAGCTTCTCCGCCGTGATGGTGTCGGGCCGTCCGGCCTCCACGGTAACCTCCCCGCAATCCTCCAGCGCGGAGCCAAAGGCCGTCTCAAACACCGTCAGCACCCGGTCCAGCTGGGCGGCGGTCAGGGTGGTCGGCGTGCCGCCGCCCATATACATGGCCCGGACCCGGAGTCCCGTCTCCCGGACCATGCGGCCCCCGGCCTCGATCTCCGCCGCCAGGGCCTCCACGTAGGGGTCCACCAGGGCAAAGCTCTTTTCCACCGACTGGCTCACAAAAGAGCAGTAGGCGCAGCGGGTGGGGCAGAAGGGAATGCCGATATAGACGGCGATGTCCCGGTCCCCCAGGTCCCGGGCGGCGCGGAACGCCGCCGCCCCCGTCTCCAGGGCCAGCGCGGCCCGCTCCGGCGTCACAAAATAGTCCCGCTCCAGCAGCGTCCCGGCCTCGTCGGGGGTCTTTCCCTCCTGGAGGGCCTGGGTCACCAGCTTATCGGGCCGCACGCCGGTGAGCATCCCCCAGGGGGGCCGTCCGCCGGTGAGATTCTGATAGGCCAGGAAGAAACAGGCCCCAATGGCGTGCCGCCGCTGTCCCTCCCGGTCGTACGCGGACCCGGAGAGGGGCGCGGTGTGAAAAGCCGAAGCCGCCTCCCCCCGGAACCGGAGGTCCGTGGCAGCCAGCAGCCGCCCCGCCTCCTCCCGGCAGGACACCACCGCCCAGCTCTCGTCGCCGGGCCGGATGGGCTCATAGACCGGGAGCTCGCCGGGGAACAGGTTCAGCAGGCTCTGTTCTACAGTATAGCGCTCGTCGTGGCCGTGAAATTCCAGCTTCATGTCGTCTCCCGCAGGGCCTGACGGAGGTAGGGATTCCGCTTCCGCTCCGCCTCCAGGGTGGTAGTCTCCATGTGGCCGGGGCAGACCTGATAGTCCCCCTCCAGCTCTCCCAGGCGGCGGAGGGAGGCCATGATCTTCGCCACGCTGCCGCCGGGGAAGTCCGTCCGCCCGCAGGAGCCGGCGAACAGCGTATCGCCGCAGAACAGCAGCTCCCCGCAGCGCAGGGTGACGCCTCCCTCGGAGTGGCCGGGGGTGTGGAGGACCTCAATGGTCAGCCCCCCCAGGGGCAGGCGGTCCCCCTCGTCATAGAATTTCACCTCGTCCATCTGAAGGCACAGGGGAAACAGCGACGGGTCCACGCCCCGGAAGTCCCGCTCATGGAGATAGACCTCCGCCTGGGGGCAAGCCTCTTTCAGCTCCGCCGCGCCGCCGGTGTGGTCATAGTGGCCGTGGGTCAGGAGGATATACCGGACCTCCGCCCCCTCCAGGGCCTCCAGGATGGCGGGGACGTCCCCGCCGGGGTCGATCACCGCCGCCTCGTTTCCGTCCTCCAGAAGATAGCAGTTTGTGCCCAATGGTCCTACTTGCAGCATTTTTACATTCATAGGGGTTTTCCTCCCGTTTCGGTCAGGAATTTCCGGGAATCAGATCCGACTGGTCCTCAAAGCCTGTAAAGTCCAACTGCTTGCCATTCCAGGCGGCGCGGAACATATCCACCGCCCGCCCGGCGTTGCCGCAGCGCTCCACCAGGTGCTTGCCCTTGGCGTCGTTCCAGCCCACGCCCACGCTGTACTCCCCCGTGTGGGGGCCCATCAGGGCGATGGCGCTCTGAATAAACCAGTAGTCCTTTCCCTGTCTCTGCTCCAGGATCACAAAGCTGTCGTCATGGGGCCCCAGGCCGTCCAGGGCCTGGGCGACGTCCTCCCAATCGAACTCGGTGGTGGGCATCCCATTCACAAACAAACGCCACTTCCAGCCCTTGTGGGGCTGCGCCCCCAGGGGGCGGCTGCTGAAAAGATCCGTGAAAAAACCCATGGAGCATCCGTCCTTTCTCTCGTCCGTCAGGGCCTCTCCGTGTCGAAGAGGATGGTCACCGGGCCATGGTTCAGGGAATCCACCTCCATTTTCGCGCCGAACTCGCCGTGCTCCACGACAAAGCCCCGCTCCCGGCAATGGGCCATGAATTTCTCATAGAGCGGAATGGCCACATCCGGCTTCGCCGCGCCGGAAAAGCCGGGGCGGCGGGAGGAGGTGTCCGCGAACAGGGTAAACTGGGAGATCACCAGCAGGCTTCCCCCCACCTGTTCCAGATTCAGGTTCATCTTCTCGTTTTCGTCCTCAAACACCCGGAGATTGCAGATTTTCTCCGCCAGCTTCACGGCGGTCTCCTCCGTGTCGCCGGGAGCCACGCCCAGGAGGACCAGATAGCCCTCTCCAATCCGGCCATGGACCGTTCCCTCGATGGTGACGGAGGCATGCTTAACCCGGGTGACAACTGCTCGCATAAGTCTTTCCCCCTTTCTCAAAAATTACCGTATAATGAATGGAACGTATTCTACATCCCCCGTCCTCCGTCCTTCGTCCCCCCGCAGGGGAGGGGGAATGCTCAAGGGGGGACGCCAGTCCCCTCTTGAAGGGCGACGGAGGAAATGGAGCGGAATGGATGTCCGGCAAAGCCGGACGGAATGGAGCGCAATTTTTGACGCCGCTATCCAGCCGGTCTGGTGACTTGCAGCACCCCCGAAATCTGGTTCAGCTTGTTCATGATCGCCTTCATCTGGGCCCCGTCCCGGACCCGGATCTCCAGCCGTATCACCGCGAACCCATCCTCCGTGCTCCGGGAGTTCAGCCCGGACACAAAGGTGTTCGTGCTGGACAGCGCCGTGGAGATATCCAGAATCAGGTGCATCCGGTCCTTGCAAACCACGTCGATGGTAGTAGGATAGCTCTCATTGGTGTCGGTGCCCCAGGTGACCTTGAGCCAGCGCCCCGGCTGCTCCGCCCGGCGCTCCTGGGAGGCGTTGGGGCAGTCCGCCCGGTGGACGGACACGCCGTAACCCCGGGTGATGAAG
>CAQVQZ010000139.1 GCA_948902155.1 uncultured Oscillibacter sp. | reverse complement strand
CCTCGTTGCAGCACTCAATGAGGCTGAGGATGCGGTCGTCGGTGGTGTTGCTCCGGCGGACCAGGGAGCGGGTGTAGCGGTAGGTGACGTAGTTCTTCGCCACCTCAAAGGCCCCGTGGGCCATGATCTGGTATTCCACCATATCCTGGATCTCCTCCACGGAGGGGGAACGGCCCAGCTCCTGACAGGACAGCTCCACGGACTCGGCGATGCGCCGGACCTGTGTGGACGTCATGCGCTTTTCCGCCTCGATGGTCTCGTTGGCCCTGGTAATGGCGGACAGGATCTTGGTAATGTCGAACGAGACCTCGGTTCCGTTCCTCTTGATGACTTTCATGCGGTATCCCCCTCGTAAAATCTATCCAGTTTTAACCACAATATCTTAGGCAGTGGACCTAGCATAACACACAAGATATAGGGACGCAAGTGTTTTTTGCCACTTTCCCAAATAAATTTCCGCGGCCCCCGCGGCCCGAAATCCCCCCAGCTTTGGAGCCCCAAGGGTTTGCGGGGATTTGGAAGAGACTGTAAATTTTTCAGCCGCCCTCCCCTTCGGCCAGCCGGTAGCCCACGCCCACCTCGGTGAAGAGGTATTCCGGCTCGGCTGGGTTGCGCTCGATCTTGCGGCGGATGTTGGCCATGTTGACCCGGAGAATCTGGTTTCCGCCCCCCGCCCGGGGGCCCCACAGCTCCTTGATGATGAAGTCGTAGGTCAGCACCTTCCCGGCGTGCTTGCCCAGCAGCGCCACGATGCGGAACTCGCTGAGGGTCAGCTTCACGTTCTCCCCCCGGACCAGCACCTGGTGCTTGTTGTAGTCGATGACCAGCTCCCCCACGGAGTAGGTGCCCTTCTGGGCGATCTCGTCGTTTCCGCTGGAGGTGCGGGTGTGGCGGATGGCGGTGCGGACCCGGGCCAGCAGCTCGGCGGTGCCGAAGGGCTTGGTGAGGTAGTCGTCGGCCCCCTGGTCCAGGGCGGTGACCTTGTCCCGCTCGTGGGACCGGGCGGAGACCACCACCACCGGCAGGCTGGACCAGCTCCGCAGCTGCCGGAGGATGTCCATCCCGTCCATGTCGGGCAGTCCCAGGTCCAGGATGACCAGGTCCGGGCAGTGGGAGGAGATCATGGACAGCCCCTCTGCCCCGGTGCGGGCCTGGATGGTCTCATAGCCCTGCCCGTCCAGCACGGCGGCGATAAACTGGGCGATGCTCTTCTCGTCCTCGACCACTAATATTTTCTCACGAATATTCATGCCGTCACCTCCAAGGCAATCATGGGCAGGCGGAAGGAGAACTCCGCCCCCCGCTCCAGATTCCGGGCCTGGATGGTTCCCCCGTGGGCCAGGACGATGGCCCGGCAGACGGAGAGTCCCAGGCCCATGTTCCGTTTCCCGTCGCCGTCCGGGGGCCTCTGGGGCTTGGGACGGCCGTCAAAGAGGCCGTCCAGCTCCTTTTTCGGGATGCCGGACCCGTCGTCCCGGACGAGAAACCGGGCGAAGCCCTCCTCTTCCTCCAGGGAAAGGGAGACGCTTTCCGCCCGGCCGTGGACGGCGGCGTTTTCCAGCAGGTTGGCCAGCACCTGCTCGATCAGGATGGGGTCCATAGGCACCATCACCAGCTCCTCCGGCACGGAGACGTTCACGGCCACCGAAGGATAGCGGCGGCGGAACTTCCGGGCGGCGGCGCCCAAAATCTCCTCGGCGGGCTCCGGCTCCTTGGCGATGCGGGCCTGGTCGGTGCCGATGCGGGTGATGGACAGCAGGTTTTCCACCACCTGGATGAGCCATTGGGCCTCGTCCCGGGCGTTTTCCAGCAGCTCCCGCTGCTCCCGGTCCGACAGCCCCGGATTCTCCAGCACAGCGGACGTGGACCCCACGATGGAGGTCAGGGGCGTCCGGATGTCGTGGGAGACGGAGCGGAGCAGGTTGGCCCGCATCTTCTCCCGCTCGCTCTCCGCCAGGAGCCGGGCCTGCCGCTTGGCCTGGGCGGTGAGGGTGCAGGTGATGAGGGACACCATCAGCAGGGTGAAAAAGGTCAGCGGGTAGCCGGACAGGCTGAGGTTGAAGGCCCAGTAGGGGTATGTAAAGACGAAATTGACGCAGACCATGCCCAGCACCACGGCGATGAGACCGAAGAGGTAGCCGGTAGTGAGCCGGGAGACGAGCAGCACCGCCAGCACGAACACCGGCGGGGCGAAGCCCTCGATGACCCCCGCCCCCTGGAGGAAGAAGCACAGGGCCACGGCGCAGGAAAAAATCCCGGCGGTCAGGGCCAGATCCCGCCAGGAGAAGGGAAACAAGGGCGAAGCCCAAGGCTTGCGGACATTCACGGCGGCCGCTCCTTTCGCGATGATTTCCGGGAATCGGGTCGGTGCTTGTTTTTACAGTATAACAGAAAACCCGCCGGGTTTCAACCAAGGACGGAGGAAGTCCCTGTTCAAGATTTTTGCTGATGGTTGAAACCCCGGCAATTCCACAAAACGAATTGTCAGAAAGCTTGTACTATGCTATAATCAGAAAGAAAGATCGGAATTGACAGAAAAGGGCTAAAACTTATGAAAATGCCAAAAGAAAATATTGATATAAGTATGTTTGCCCCTTGCGGCATGAATTGTAAAGTTTGTTACAAGCATTGTTACCACAGGAAACCTTGTGCTGGTTGTTTGAGCGGTGATAAAGGAAAGCCTGAACATTGCCGCAAATGTAAAATCAAAAACTGTATCAAAGAAAAAGCCCGAACCTATTGCTTTGAATGTTCTGAATATCCATGCAAGTTGATTAAAAATCTTGAAAGAAGCTATAACGAGCGGTATCAAGCAAGTCTAATAGAAAATAGTTGTTTTGTTCAAAAATATGGTTTGGATTGTTTCATGGAACAACAGAAAGAAAAATATACTTGTCCTAGATGTAGTGGTATTATTTCTATTCACGATAGAGAATGCAGTGAGTGTCAAGAAAAAATGAAATAGAAAAATTCCACTTTATCGAGCGGTCACAATTCAAAAGTGTCCGCCTGCTTTCGATGTTTTGACGAATGCTCTTGAAAAATAGCTGTCAGCAGCACAAGTCTTGAACAGGGACCGGAGAAATGTAGGGGCGGCTATCAGCCGCCCGTTTCTCTTCAAGCTGGGAAGTTGCAGAAAAACGGACGATTGATAACTGGCCCCCGCTCATCCCCTCCGTCTCCCCACCAGCCCCCGTACCCAAACCACATCCCGCGCGCCCACGACCCGGAACAGCATCCACAGCGCCCCCAGCGCCAGCAGATAGCACCCCGCCGGGCCCAGCACTCCCTCCAGCCCCTCCCGGGGCCGGAGCAGCAGCGCCGGGACCGCCGCCGCCGCCCCGCAAAGCAGGGCCTTCCCCGCCGGAGCCAGGGAAAACCGCACCCCCGCCGACCGTCCCAGCCGCCGCAGGCTCAGCCCGAAGTTGATGAAATGGGAGGCGCAGAAGCTGAAATAATACCCTCCCATGCCCCACCGGGGCAGCAGCAGCCAAAGGAGCACGACGTCCAGCAGCGACGTCAGCAGATTATACCGCGCGTTGGCGCTCTGCTGTCCCAGCCCCTTGCACATGGCGTCCACCACCCCGTCCAGGTAGAGGATGGGGACCAGCGGCGCGTACAGCCGGAGGTAGACCCCGGCGGCCCCGCTGTGATAGAGCAGCTCCCCCAGGGGCCGGGCGGAGACGAAGAGCACGCCCCCGGCGCACACGCCGAATAGCAGGGAGACCCGCAGCCCCTGCCGGGCCAGGTAGCGCACCCGGACCCGGCTTCGCCGCCCGGCGCACCGGGAGAACTCCGCCACCAGCAAATCCGCCAGGGACGCCAGAATGGCGGCGGGGAACATCAGCGCCGGGAACACCATGCCGTGGAGCACGCCGTAGTCCGCCATGGCGTTGACGGTCCCGGCGAACAGGGCCAGCCGCCGGGGAATGATGAGGTTCTCCACGGTGTTCAGCCCCGCCCGGAGGTCGTCCGCCAGCCCCACAGGCAGCGCCATGCCGAAGACCCGGCGGTAAGGGGGCCGGACCCGCCTTCCCTCCGGCCAGGGGTCCCGGCGGAGGGTCCACAGCGCCCAAAGGGACAGCGCCGAGGCGGCGGAGGCTCCCAGGGCCACGGAGAGGCAGGCCCGCCCCGCGTCGCCCCCGGCCCAGCGGGCCAGGAGGGCAAAGGTGACGGCCATAGCACAGCCCTGCTCCCAGAATTCCACAACCACCAGCGTCCGCAGCCGCCCGGCGGCGGTAAAGAGGCCGGTCATGACGCCGTTGAGGCACCCCACGGGCAGGAACAGCGCGAAGGCCCGCAAAGCGGCCTCCCCGGCGGGGTCCCCCACCCATTGGGCGGCGATGCGGGGCGTCAGCAGCCACAGCCCCGCCGCCGTAGGCAGGGAAAACAGCAGCCCGTACCCCACGCACCCCCGCAGCGCGGGCCCAAGGCTCTGCCGCCGTCCCAGAGCCTCGGCGGAGAGGTAAAGGGCGCAGGTCCGCACCCCGGCGGACCCCAGTGTAAAGGCCAGCATCTTCACAGACAAAATCAGCTGCAATAACCCCACCCCCGCCGCGCCGATGCGGCCGGAGAGGTAGACCTGAAAGCTCATAGACACCAGCCGGAGTACGAGATTGGCCCCGGTCAGCAATAGCGCGCCGTAGAACATGGGACTTCCTTTTTTCAAGCGACCACCCCCGTCCTACCAATATATGGACAGGGCGGACCGGCTAGGACAAAAAGGGAGCATTCCAATCGGAGATTACCATGCAGGGGCGGCTGTCAGCGGCCCGTTTCCCCGCGACCTCCAACGCTTCCGAAAAAACGCCTGGAATCGCTCGGACAGGTCCCACAAACCCGATGGTTGAAGAGGAAACGGGCGATCGATAATCGCCCCTACATCGCGCAAATGCTTGAGAAACCCCAGCATACTAGGCGGTTTTTTTATACAAAACGGTCGGCCACTCGACGATGAAAGGCCCCCGCGCATGACGCAACGTCATGCACAGGGGCCTCGTTCCTTCTTACGCCCTTACAGCCGGGCTACGCCAGATTTCCGGGCCGCTTCCGCCACGGCCTTCGCCACGGCGGGGCCTACCCGCTTGTCGAACGCCTTGGGGATGATATAGTCCGCGTTCAGCTCCTCGTCGGAGATCAGCTCCGCCAAGGCATGGGCCGCCGCCATCTTCATCTCTTCGTTGATGTCGCTGGCCCGCACGTCGAAGGTCCCCCGGAACACGCCGGGGAAGGCCAGGACGTTGTTGATCTGGTTCGGGAAGTCGCTCCGGCCCGTGGAGACCACCGCCGCGCCGCCGGCCTTCGCCTCGTCGGGGAAAATCTCCGGCGTGGGGTTGGCGCAGGCGAAGACGATGGCGTCCTTGTTCATGGTCTTCACCATCTCCGTGGTGACGGTGCCCGGAGCGGACACGCCGATGAACACGTCCGCGCCCACCAGGGCGTCGGCCAGGGCGCCGGACTTCTTCTCCAGGTTCGTCACCTGGGCCATCTCTTCCTTGATCCAGTTCAGGCCCTCCCTGCCCTGGTAGATCGCGCCCTTGCGGTCGCACATGGTGACGTTCCGGAAGCCCGCCGACAGCAGCAGCTTCACAATGGAGATCGCCGCCGCGCCCGCGCCGGAGGTCACCACCTTCACGTCCTCTTTCTTCTTGCCCACCACCTTGAGGGCGTTGGTCAGGCCCGCCAGGGTGATGATGGCGGTGCCGTGCTGGTCGTCGTGGAAGATGGGG
>CAQVQZ010000138.1 GCA_948902155.1 uncultured Oscillibacter sp. | reverse complement strand
TCTTCTCCGTCCTGCCGGAGCCCTCCGGCTCGGCGGAAGCCTACTCCGAGCCCGGCGCACGGCTCCGGGACGCCCTGCTGGAGCACTTCCTGAAATACCCGGAATACATCCTCCTGCGCTGGAACCTGACCACCTACGCGGTGCTCCTCAAGGGCGAGGCCGCCCAGATGGAGGCCCTGGCCCGCCGCTGCGTGGAGACGGTGCGGAGCCAGTACGCCGCCCACGCTCCAGAGCAGAGCTGGTATGTGGCCATCGGACGCCCTACCCAGCGGCTCAGCACCCTGCCCGCCTGCTTTGAAGAGGTCTCCCGCCTCTGGGCTTACCGGCACATCCTGCCCCAGCAGCACGTGCTGACGGCGGATACCGTCAGCTTCCTCACCGGCACCGGCAGCGGGAACAGCCACCTGGACCAGCTGGACGCCGGAAAGGTGGATCCGGCTATCCTCCTGGGCGTGATGCAGAGCGCCAGCGCCCAGGAGATCGCCAGCTTCGCCGACGAGTACATCCACAGCGTGGAGGAGGCCCTGGGGTCCAAGCCCTTCTGCCAGTACCTCATGCTCTCGGTCCGCTTCACCGCGGCCCGCTTCGCCGCCTCTCTGGGGGTGGGACAGAAGGAGGCGTTCGCGCCCCTGACCTGCCTGGACCTGGTGGGGCGGAACGTGACGGCTGCGGACCTGAAAAGCTATTTCTCCGCCATTCTCCTGCGGATGGCGGAGCTGCGGGACCAGGCGTCCAGCAGCCAGTGCCGGAGCCTTCTCAAACAGGCGGTGGCCTATATCGACGGCCACTTCACCGAGGAGTCCCTCTCCCTGAACCAGGTGGCCCGGGAGGTGAACATCTCCGCCAACTACCTCTCGGCGGTATTCAGCCAGGAGATCGGGGCCACCTTTACCGAATACGTCACCGGGAAGCGGATGGACCGGGCCAGGGAACTGCTCCGCACCACGGACAAGCGCTCTGGCGAGGTGGCGGCGGCGGTGGGGTATAAGGACCCCCACTATTTCAGCTTCCTGTTCAAGAAGACCCAGGGCTGCACGCCCCGGGACTACCGGGGGAAGCGCCCATGAGCCGCCGGGATTCCATCCAGAGCCGGATGCGCCGCATGGTGGTGGCCTCCTTCGGCTTCATGGCGGCGGTGCTGGCGGTGACGCTGGCCTTGGTGCTGGCCTACAGCAGCCAGTACAAGAACCTCCTCCACAACGTGACCACCGCCTCGGAATTCAACCAGGATTTCAAGGAGAACATTGACCTGAAGATGTACTATTACGTCATTGAAAGCCGGTACTCCGAGGGCCTGCCCATCCAGGAGGTCCAGGCGGCCCAGGCCCTGGCGAAGGACCTTCTGGACAGCACCAGCCAGAAGGACAGCCTCCAGGCCGTCACCAGCGTGCTGGACCTGTGCGAGAATCTGGAGGAAAAAATCTATCAGATCGAGCAGACCCAGAGCTACGACAGCCGGCAGATGCAGCTGGAAAACAACATCTACGTGCTCACCGCCCTGATTCAGGAGTACATGTACAACTACCTCTATTATGAGTCGGTCCAGCTGAACCGGCTGCAGCAGCAGATTTCCGGCCAGATTACGGCGGAAATCCTCTTTGTTCTGCTGCTGTCCGCCGCGCTGATTCTGCTGCTGGCCCGCTACAGCGTCCGGCTGAGCCGCTCCGTAGCCCAGCCGGTGGTGGACCTGTGCCGCCGGGCGGAGGACGTCATCGGCGGCGACCTGACAGTCCGGGAGCCGGTGCGCTCCGAGACCTACGAAATTCGGACCCTCAGCGAGGGCATGGAGCAGATGATCGCCCGGCTCAACGCCCAGATTCAGGAGACGACCCAGAAGCAGGCCAGCCTCCGCAAGGCGGAGCTGGCGCTGCTCCAGGCCCAGGTCAACCCCCATTTCCTCTACAACACCATGGACACCATCATCTGGCTCATCGAGGCGGACCGGCCCCAGGCGGCGGTGGAGATGGTCTCCAATCTCTCCAGCTTCTTCCGCCACTCCCTCAGCCGGGGGGAGGACGTCATCTCCCTGGGCGAGGAAGGTAAGCATGTCCGCAGCTATCTCCAGATTCAGCAGGCACGGTACAAGGACATCCTGGACTACACCATTCAGATCGACCCCGCCCTGCGGGGGACGCGGCTTCCCAAGCTGACCCTCCAGCCCCTGGTGGAGAACGCCCTATACCACGGCATCAAGCTCAAAAGGGGCAAGGGCTGCATCGCCATCACCAGCCGGATGGAGGGACTGGACGTGCTCCTCCAGATCACGGACGACGGCGCAGGGATGACGGAGACGCGGCTGGAGGAGCTAAACCAGGCCATTGCCAATGGGGAGCGGGTGGGCTTCGGCCTGGCCACCGTCCACGAGCGGCTGCGGCTGCTGTTCGGCCCGCCCTACGGGCTGACCCTCTTCAGCCGGGAGGGGGAGGGGACCACTGTGACGGTGCGGGTCCCCCGTCAGGGAAAGGAGGAGGCATGAGACGTGTATTTTGGGCGGCGCTTCTGGCGCTGAGCCTGGCCCTGGCCTCCGCCTGTGGGGCTGAAAAAGCGCCCGAGTCCTCCGGCGAGGACCGGATTGTGGTGGGCATGAGCCAGGTGGGGGCGGAATCCGACTGGCGGACGGCCAACACCGAGTCCATGAAGGCGGTGTTTACCGAGGAAAACGGATACCGCCTCCTGTTCGACGACGCCCGGCAGAAGCAGGAGAACCAGATCATGGCCATCCGCAAGTTCATCCAGCAGCAGGTGGACTACATCGTCCTGATGCCCATCAGCGAAAGCGGCTGGGACTCCGTGCTCCAGGAGGCCAGGGAGGCGGGCATCCCCGTTATTCTGGTGGACCGGATGGTAAACGTGGAGGACGACAGCCTCTACACCGCCCACATCGGCTCTGACTTTTACAAGGAGGGGACGCTGGCCGTCTCCTGGATGGAGGGCGAGTTTCAAGAGGCGGAGGGCCCCGTCCGCGTCATTCACGTGCAGGGGACTCTGGGCTCCACTGCTCAGCTGGGCCGCACGGCGGCTCTGGAGGAGGCCGTGGCGGCTCATGAAAACTGGGAGCTGCTGGCCCGGCTGGACGGGGATTTCACCCAGGCCAAGACCTACGAGGTCATGACGGAATACCTCTCGGCCCTTCCGGACGAAGGGGGCGTCGACGTGGTTTACTGCGAGAACGACAATATCGCCTTCGGAGCCCTCCAGGCTCTGGAGGAGCGGGGCTATGCCTGCGGGCCGGAGGGCGTGCGCATTATTACCTTCGATGCTACCCGGGGGGCCCTGGCGGAGTGCCTGAACGGGAAGATTGCCCTGGCGGTGGAGTGCAACCCGCTGCTGGGGCCGCTGGTGGAGGAGGCCGTCCGGAACCTGGAGGCGGGCCGGTCGCCGGAAAAGCACTCCTATGTGGCGGAGCAGGTTTTCACCGCAGAGGATTTGACGGCGGCGCTGATCGAGGGGCGGGAATATTGAAAAAGGCGAAGCAAGATTGAAACGGGCTGTTTGCCGGCTTCGCGGCAAAGGCGCTGGGCCGCGACTTACATATTTTGTTACGAGAGATTTTTAAGTCGCGGCATAAGAGTTTCGCGCCTGCGGGCGCGACCAAAGGGCGCTGCCCCTTGGAACCCCGCAGCCTTTGAAAAGGCTGGCGAAACTTTTTTCTCGCTTCGCGCTCTCCTTTTCAAACCTTGATTTCCATTAAAAAAACCGGGAACGGATGCCGTTCCCGGTCTCTTTATCCGCTGTTCCGCACCACCAGTTCCCATTCCAGGGATTTCGAGCGGGCGGCTTCCCCTTGCAGCAAGCCGATCATCTGCTCCGCAGCCACCCGGCCCATGTGGCTGCGGTGGCTGAGGGAGGTGATGGGCACGGGGCCCAGCTGGCTCAGATAGCTGTTGTCAAAGCTGACCACCGCCACATCCTCCGGCACCCGGCGGCCCGCCTCCAGCAGGGCCTGGATGAGGCGGTGGGCGATCTCGTCGTTGTAGCAGATCACCGCCGTGGCGCGCTCCAGCCGCCTTTGCAGGAAGTCCGCCAGAAGCCGCCCGTCCCGGTCCTCCAGGAGATGGCGGCGGTCCTCCGTGTCGTACCAGGCGAAGCGGCTGTCCCGGATGGACAACCCCGCGTCCCGGAGGGCGGAGACGGCCCCGTGGTAGCGCTGGGGGCCCTGCACGTCGTCGCTTTTGAAAATCCCGGCGATCTCCCGGTGGCCCTGCCCCGCCAGATAGCGGGCCAGCTGATAGCCGCCGCCGTAATTGTCGTCCGCCACGCAGGGGACCCGGTCCAGCCCGGCGTAAGCGCCGTGGAGGAAGACGATGGGCGTTCCTATCTGGAGCAGGCGCTGGTAGAGGTCGGTGTTGGGAGTCGGCAGGGCGGTCTTGGACCCCTCCACCAGAAGGCCGCTCACCGGCTCCTCCAGCAGGCGGAGCAGGATTTCCCGCTCCGCCCCCACCTGATTCTCCGTGGCGTAGACGGCGGTGGAGTAGCCCTGGCGGGAGAACACGTCGGAGGCGTCGTGGAGGATGCCGGGGAAGATGTAGTCGTCCAGGAAGGAGGTCACCACGGCGATCTGCCGGGGAGCCGCCCCCGGCAGCATCCCGGTGGCGTAGGACCCGCTGCCCTGCCGCCGGTGGATGAGCCCCTCCTCCTCCAGGAGGGCCAGGGCGTGGCGGACGGTCTGGCGGCTCAGCCGGTATTGGCGGCTCAGCTCCTGCTCGGTGGGCAGCTTATAGCCGGACTGTCCGCTGTTCCGGGTCAGCTCCTCCCGCAGCTGGTCTGCCAAAAGCTGGTACTTCATCGCCATGCCCTCCGCCTCCTTCCGTTTTCGGTCCCTTCCATTATAGCAAGGGCCGGCGGGAATCTGCCCAAAATAAAGGTTGACGCTTGTTTGGATTTTGTCGCTTTTTTCAAAAGAAAATACAAATCCGCTCCGCCCCGTCAGGCGGGCCTCCCTCCGGCAGACAAAATTTTTCACCTTTTGCCCAAAGGAAATCAACCGATTTTCCGTCATTGGGCAATCTGCCGGAGGAGGAAAGCGGGCCGTCTCCTTTAAAATCCGGAAGAAAACAAACGAATTTGGCGGACAAATCGTAAAAATTTCAACTTCCAATTAGATTGTTCTGTCTAAATGCCCAGAATTTGTATTGCTATATGTTATTATAACTAAAATTTGTCCTATTTACTCATACAAAAATAGCAAGATTCACTAAAAATGTATTGACTTTGCAGAGGGAATCGCTTTTAATGCAGTTAGGGAAGCCGGGGAGCGCTCCGGCGGAGGACCCAAAATCTGAAAGTGAGGAATTGGTTATGAAGAAAGTTTTTTGTCTCCTGCTGACCCTGTGCATGGTTCTGGCCCTGGCCGCCTGCGGCGGCGATAAGGGCGGCAGTTCCGCTCCCGCCGATAACGGCGGCTCCGCCCCTGCGGACACCGGCTCCGACGCTCAGCAGCCCGTCGACGCCGGTGGGGAGCTGATCTCCGTGGGCGTCATCAACAACGACCCCAACGAGTCCGGCTACCGGACCGCCAACGACGCGGCCATGCGCGCGACGTTCACCGAGGAGAACGGCTATAAGGCCACCTTCTACAACAACAACGACGCCGCCCAGCAGATCGCCACCGCGCAGCAGATGGTCCAGGACGAGGTGGACTTCCTCCTTCTCTCCCCCGCCTCCACCACCGGCTGGGACACCGTCCTTCAGGACGCCCAGGCCGCCGGCACCCAGATCATCCTCTTTGACCGTA
>CAQVQZ010000137.1 GCA_948902155.1 uncultured Oscillibacter sp. | reverse complement strand
TGCCGTACGGCTGCCGCCGCTGGAGGTGCAGGCGGCGTCATACTTCGCCGCGTCGGTGAGGATGGTCAGCTTTTCCAGGACGTCCATTGCATCTCGTGCAGAGCGGCCCACAGCCGGACGTTCCAGGCCGGGGGAAGGCTTCTCCGGCAGGCCGCCGCCCGGCGCCGGCGGCGGGGCTGCTCAATCAGGTCGATCAGGCGGAAGAGCTGGGCGGTGAGAAATGCCGTGCCCACGAGGACGAAGAACAAGGACCAGCCGGTCATAGCGAAAACCTCCCTGCCCGCCCGGCCGGGACGCCGGGCGAAATAGAAATTTTGTTCGATAATGATTCTACATCGAACAGCCGTTCCTGTCAAGAGGGAAAAAGAAAAAACGGCGGGTTTTTGCCGCACCGTTTTTGAAAGGCGCCCGGGAGCCGCTTAAACCGCCTCCAGCGACCCGTCCAGATAGACGGCTCCGCCGAAGCCCAGCACCGGGAAAAAGAGGGAGGGCAGCAATGCCAGCCCGACGCCGAACCAGGCGCCGCGGTTGAACGCCCGGGCCAGAAAGATGCTGTGCCGGAAGAAAAAGGGGATGTTGCAGAGGGGGAGGAGGAGGCGGAGCATCCTCCAGCCGTTTCCATAGAGCTCATGAAAGAGCAGAAAAGTGCTGTAAACCGGGACCAGCCCCTCCCAGCCCCGGAAGCCCATTTTCTGAAAGCAGCGCCACCGCCCCGCCGCAGCCGCAAGCCAAAGCAGGGCGGCAGCCGCCGCGGCGCCCATCGCATCCATCCGCACCTCCGCCGTTTCTCTCCTGTTCGAATATTCCTGCCAAAAATGGTAACACATAAGTATTCAGATGTCAACATATGTATTCGGCGCAAAACCGGTTTTCGGATACACTTCTCATGGGGTGATGAAAATGAGCGAAATGCGCTTGAATCCGGTGGTTGTTGGCGAGGTGATTGCGGCATACCGCCTGCGGAAGGGTGTGACGCAGGAGGTGCTGAGCGGCCTGGCGGACATCGGCAGGACCCACCTCAGCGCCATTGAGCGGGGCGGGCGAAAGCCCACCCTGGAGACGCTGTACCGCATCAGCCTGGCGCTGGATGTGAGGATGAGCGACATTGTCCTCGCCATCGAGGAGGCCCTGGAGGACCGCCCCTGAAGGGACTGGCCTTTTCCCGGGTTTCATGGTATAATCGGCGCGTAAAACACGGGGGAAGGGGAACCTTGTATGGATAAGAAACGCTGCTTCATCTTTGCCGCCGGGAGCTTTTTCGGCCTGCGGGAGCGCCCCGCGCCCGGGGATCTTGTCGTCGCCGCCGACGCGGGCTACGGAATCTGCCTGGAGGAGGATATTGTGCCGGACCTTCTCCTGGGGGACTTCGATTCCATGGAACCCCCGGGGGATTTTGCCAATATCCGCCGCCTGCCGGTGGAGAAGGACGACACGGACACCCTGGCCGCCATCCGCGCCGGGCTGGAGTTGGGCCGCACGGATTTTCATATCTATGGCGGCACCGGCGGCAAGCGGCTGGACCACACCCTGGCCAACCTCCAGTCCCTGCTGTTCCTCCGCCGGAGGGGAGCCAGGGGATTCCTTTTTGACAACGACTTCGTCTGGACGGTCATCGAGGACGAGGAGCTGACCGTCGAAAAAACGGTGGAGTGGGGCCTGTTCTCCGCCTTCTGCCTGGGAGAGCGGGCGGAGGGCGTGTTCGAGGAGGGCTTCCAATACCCGCTCCGGGACGCGGTTTTGACCCCGGACTTTCCCGTGGGAGTCAGCAACCACATCCTGGAACCAAAGGCCCGGGTCCGCGTCCGGAAGGGTGCGCTGGCCGTGGGCTGGGAGCTGCCGCCGTTAACCTGCAGATAGTATAACGAAATGACAAAAGTGAGGTTGCGTATTGGAAAAACTTCATGTATAATAAACAACGGCAGAAAGGTCGACCTTTCTGAAAATTACACAACCGTGGGACCGAGGGCGGGCACGGGGGCAAGGAGTTTTTTATGGCGGCGTTTACCGTAAATGGCAAATCCTGCGGGACGAGCTGGGCCTGACCTCCGTGAAGGACGGGTGCAGCGAGGGCGCCTGCGGCACCTGCACGGTGCTGATCGACGGCAGGCCCACCCGGGCGTGCATTCCCCAGACGGACAAGCTGGAGGGGAAGAGCATCCTCACCGTGGAGGGGCTGACGGACTTTGAGAAGCGGGTTTATACCTATGCCTTCGGCCAGGCCGGGGCGGTGCAGTGCGGCTTCTGCATTCCGGGCATGGTGATGTGCGCCAAGGCCCTTCTGGACGGGAATCAAAGCCCCACCCGGGAGGAGGCGGCCTTCGCCATCCGAAACAACATCTGCCGGTGCACCGGCTATGTAAAGATCATCGACGCCATCCTTCTGGCGGCGGAGCTGCTCCGGGCCGGGGAGGTGCCGGAGGTTCCGTCGGACTGGTCCCTGGGGGCCCGGGTGCCCCGGGTGGACGTGGAGGAGAAGGTCACCGGAACCGGAATCTATCCGGACGACGTTTATATGGACGGCATGCTCTACGCCTCCGCCGTCCGGTCCCGGTATCCCAGGGCCAGGGTCCTGGCCATCCACACCGAGGAGGCCGCGGCCCTGCCCGGCGTGGCGGGGGTGTTCACCGCCGCCGACATTCCCGGCAGCAACAAGGTGGGCCACCTGAAAAAGGACTGGGACACCATGATTGCCGTGGGGGACGTCACCCACTATCTGGGGGACGCCGTGTGCATCGTGGCCGCCGAGGACCAGGAGATCCTGGCCAAGGCCAAGGCCCTGGTGAAGGTGGACTATGAGGAGCTGCCCATGGTCCGGAATCCCGAAGAGGCCATGGCCGAGGGCGCGCCCCTGGTCCACCGGGAGGGGAACCTCCTGGCCCATAAGCACATCCAGCGGGGGGACCCGGCGGCGGCCATCGCCAAATCGAAGCATGTGCTGACGGAGAAGTTCTCCACCCCCTGGACGGAGCACGCCTTCCTGGAGCCGGAGTGCGCCGTGGCCTATCCCGACGGGGATGGGGTCATGGTTCTCTCCACGGACCAGGGAACCTATGACACCCAGCATGAGACCATGGGGATGCTGGGCCTTCCGGCGGAGAAGGTGAAGGTCCGCAACTGCCTGGTGGGCGGCGGCTTCGGCGGCAAGGAGGACGTGACGGTCCAGCACCATGCCGCCCTGGTGGCCTACCTGACGAAGCGCCCGGTGAAGGTGAAGCTCTCCCGGGCGGAGAGCCTGCTGATCCACCCCAAGCGGCACCCCATGGAGATGGAATTCACCCTGGGCTGCGACGAGAACGGGATTATCCAGGGCGTCAAGGCCAGCGTCGTGGCCGACACCGGGGCCTATGCCTCCCTGGGCGGGCCGGTGCTGGAGCGGGCCTGCACCCACGCCGCCGGGCCCTATAACTACCAGAACTTTGAGATTGACGGCTGGGCCTGGTATACGAACAATCCCCCCGCCGGGGCCTTCCGGGGCTTCGGCGTGACCCAGACCTGCTTCTGCATTGAGAGCCTCTTGAACCAAATGGCGGACGTGGTGGGCATCAGCCCCTGGGAGATCCGCTACCGCAACGCCATCCGCCCGGGGCAGGAGCTGCCCAACGGCCAGATCGTGGACGAGTCCACCGGCCTGGTGGAGACGCTGGAGGCGGTGAAGCCCTACTACGAAAAGGCCAAGTATGCCGGCCTGGCCTGCGCCATGAAGAACGCCGGCGTGGGCGTGGGCATCCCGGACACGGGCCGGGTCCGGCTGACGGTGGAGGACGGCAAGGTTCACATCTTCGCCGGGGCCTCCTGCATCGGCCAGGGCCTGGGCACCGTGCTGACCCAGATGGTCTGCGACCGGACGGGCCTCGGCCACGAGGATGTGGTGTACGAGCGCTCCAACACCTACTTCGCGCCGGACTCCGGCACCACCTCCGGCTCCCGCCAGACCCTGTTCACCGGCGAGGCCTGCCGCCGGGCCTGTGAGGGTCTGAGGGCCGCCCTGGAGGAGGGGGGCCTCAGCTCCCTGAACGGCAAGGAGTTCTACGGCGAGTACCTGGGCAAAACGGACCCCCTGGGGGCCGACGTGCCCAACCCTGTCAGCCACATCGCCTACGGCTACGCCACCCAGGTCTGCATTCTGGACGAGGAGGGGAAGCTGAGGCAGATTGTCGCCGCCCACGACGTGGGCAAGGCGGTGAACCCCCTCTCGGTGGAGGGCCAGATCGAGGGCGGCGTGGTCATGTCCATGGGCTACGCCCTGACGGAGCGCTACCCCCTGGAGGACTGCAGGCCCAATGTGAAATTCGGCACCCTGGGCCTCTTCCGGGCCAATCAGATTCCCGAGATTGTCCCCATCATCGTGGAGAAGGAGGGGCTGAACGTGGCCTGCGGAGCCATCGGCATCGGGGAGATTACCTCCATTCCCACCGCCCCCGCCATTGCCGACGCCTACTTCCGCTTTGACGGGAAGCGCCGCACGTCCCTGCCCCTGGAGGGGACGCCCTACGCCAAGAAATGACGCATAAGGCCGGGGCGGTTCCCCGCCCCGGCCCGCAGCCTATCGGTCCAGTTTTCTCAGGGCCTCCGGCGTGTCCACGTCCGTCAGCTCCTCTTCCGGGACCTCCCATAGGATCAGGTCCTCCTCGTGTCGCCGGATGACGGTGTTTCCGCCGTGGCCCTCCGTGAGGGACAGCAGCTCCGGAAAGAACCGGGCGGGGAAGATACAGGGATTCCCCCGGACCCCGCCGTGGGCCAGGGCGGCGATTTTGTCCGGCCGGGCGCGCCAGAGCTCCGCCAGGGCCCGGACGCTCTCCCGCCGCAGAAGCGGCTGGTCGCTGACCAGGAAGCAGGCCCCGCCGCAGTCCCCCAGGGCCTCCAGACCCAGCCGGATGGTGTGGCTGATGCCCCAGTCCGGATGCGCGTTGCGGACGGCGGAGAAGCGGAAGCGCTCCGCCAGCTCCAGAACCTCCGGATATTGGGTGACCACGGCGACGGCTTCGAATTCCTCGGCCGGGACCGCTTCCAGCGCCCGAAGGATCAGGCTTTGGCCCCGCACCCCGGCGGCCAGCTTGTTTTCCCCAAAGCGCCGGGCGTTCCCCGCCGCCATGACGACACAGCCCAAGGTCTTTGTCATATTCTGCAGCTCCCATCTTTCGCAAGCGTTTCAATAAAGATAGTATATCCTCTTTCCTCCCGCCCAGTCAAGCATCCCCTTCCGGGAGCAAAGTTGTAAATAGAAAAGGAGGGCACCCTATGAGCAAAAGCGTCGGCAAAAGCGTGACCCGGGTGGACGCCTATGAAAAGGCTACCGGCCGGGCCAAATACATGGACGACCTCTGCGACCGCAGCGCCCTGATTGCGAAAATCTGCCATTCCACCATCGCCCACGGCTTTGTGAAGTCCGTGGACACGGCGGCGGCGGAGGCCGTTCCCGGCGTGGTGAAGATCCTGACCTGCTTCGACGCGCCGGAGATCGAATTTCCCACGGCGGGCCACCCCTGGTCCACGGACCCCCATCACCAGGACGTGGCGGACCGGAAGCTCCTCAACCAACACGTCCGGTACTACGGCGACGAGGTGGCCGTGGTCGTCGCCGAGGACGAGATCGCCGCCGCCCAGGCCGTCCGGGCCATCAAGGTGGAGTATGAGGTCTTGCCCTTCGTCCTGGACGTCCAGGAGGCCATGAAGGACGGCGCGCCCCAGATTCAGGAGCGTTACAAGAACAACATCCTGGCCCACTCCGACGTGCGCCGGGGGGACTATGAGGCCGCCCGGCAGGAGCCCGGCCTCATCAAGGTGGAGGGCTGGTACGACACC
>CAQVQZ010000136.1 GCA_948902155.1 uncultured Oscillibacter sp. | reverse complement strand
GGCCCTGAGCCGCCGGGCGGCCCAGCTGCCGGACATCTCCCTCCAGCACCCGAAGTCCCTGATCGGCAAGAATACGGAGGACTGTATGCGCTCCGGCATCGTCTACGGCACCGCCGGGATGCTGGACGGCATCATCGACCGCATCCGGGAGCAGTTCCCCGGCCGGGAGATCAGCGTGGTGGCCACGGGAGGCAACGCGCCGGTCATCGTCCGCTACTGCCGGAATCCGATTCTTTACGATAAGTTTCTGCTGATGGACGGCCTTTGGACCATTTATCAGAAAAACCGCTGAGCGCCGCATAAAACAGGTCCCGGCCGCGTACCGCGCAGCCGGGACCGTATTTTTTGCGAGCAAGACTGTAAGCCGGGTTCTGTATTTGACAGCCATCTATCTAGGCGCGCCGTTGCCGGCGCGCTCCAGCCACCCCGGGAGCGGCCGGGCCGGCCTATACGCTCCCATGCCGGTGTTGCTCCGGATAGAGTTTACAGCATCGGACACTCTCGAGCCGATGGGTGAGCTCTTACCTCGCCTTTCCACCCTTACCTCGTCGGAAGAAATTCCGCTCTGCTCCGTCCCCGCCGCAAAGCGGCGAGGACTGCGCCCGCTCCATTCCTTCCTCCTCTCCCCACAAAATCTGAGGATTTTGCGGGGGCCCCGTTGGGGGGACGCGGGGGACCTCCTTCGAGGGCCGCGGCCTCCGATGGGATGCTTCGCCATAGACGGAACATCCGCATTTCTGAACGGGGAGAGGCGGTATATCTCTGTTGCACTTTTCCTGAAGTCGCCTTCGGCGGGCGTTACCCGTTATCCTTGCCCTGTGGAGCCCGGACTTTCCTCATGGACGGCCTTTCGGCCTGCCCACGCGGCTGTCTGTCTTCCTCGCGGTTCCTATTATATCGGGAAACGGCGGGATTGTCAACGGAGGAACGCCGTTGGAATGTCCGGTTGGGTGTTTTATTAGGTTGGATGGTTTACCAACCGCCCGTTTCCTTTCAACCTGGAAGATTGCGGAGGAACGGGCGGCTGATAGCCGCCCCTACATCGCTGGGACCATCGGTAGGCAGTTCGTATTCGGGGCATTCCCACGCCGCCTTTCCGGCGAAACGGGGGAGACATCTCATTTTACAGTTGCGCATCCCGGCCAAATTTGCTATACTAGCTAAGAATGCAAGCCGAAAGGGGCGGAGTATGCGGATTCTGGGAATCGACCCCGGTTTTGCCACCATCGGCTTCGGACTGGTGGAGTCGGAGCGGGGACGGGTACATATGGTCACCTATGGGGCCATCACCACGCCGGCGGGCCTACCGCTGAGCCGGAGGCTCTTGCAGATCGGCAATGACGCGGAAGAGCTCATCGGACAGCTGAAGCCGGATGTGATCTCCATCGAGGAGCTTTTTTTCAACACCAACATCACCACCGGCATCGCCGTGGCCCACGGACGGGGCGTGCTGCTCTACGCGGCGGAAAAGTGCGGCGTGCCTCTGTATGAGTACACGCCGTCCCAGGTCAAGCTGGCGGTGACGGGGTACGGCAAGGCGGAGAAGCGGCAGGTGATGGACATGACCCGGCGGCTTTTGAAGCTCAGCGCCGTGCCCAGGCCGGACGACGCCGCCGACGCCCTGGCGCTGGCCCTGTGCCATGCCCGGAGCGTTACCTCCCGTCTGCCGCAGGCGGGGACGGTAACGGAAACCATCTGAAAGAGGAGATTCGATGTTTTACTATTTGGACGGCACGGTGGCGGAGATCCTGCCCTATCTGGCGGTGCTCGACTGCGGCGGGGTGGGGTACGCCTGCAAGACCACCAACAACACCCTGGCCGCTTTAAAAAAGGGGCAGCGGAAAAAGCTCTACACCTATCTGCATGTGGCGGAGAATCTGTTTGAGCTTTACGGCTTTGCCTCCCAGAGCGAGCTGAACAGCTTCAAGCAGCTGATCAGCGTTTCCGGCGTGGGGCCCAAGGCTGCGCTGGCCATTTTGTCCTCCGGCACGCCGGAAACGCTGGCGATGGCCATCGTCACCGGGGACGAGAAGGCTTTGACGGCCGCGCCGGGGGTGGGGAAGAAGATCGCCCAGCGCATCATTTTGGAGCTGAAGGACAAAATGGCGAAGGAGGCTGCGGGGGGATTGGATTTCTCCGGCGGCAAGGGGACGTCCGCTCCGGCGCTGTTTGGAAACAAGGCCACGGAGGCCGCGCAGGCGCTGGCGGTGCTGGGGTACTCCAGCCAGGAGGTGTCGGTGGCCCTCAAGGGGCTGGATATGAACCTGCCGCTGGAGGAGTTGATCCGGCAGGGGCTGAAGCGGATGGCAAAACTTTAAGACGGGATAGAAAATACCAATTATACCTTGAAGTTACAACGGTTGTAAAGGCAAAACACTTGCAAGATATTTTAGGGCTTTTAGCGGCATTTTTGCTTAAATCGACCGAAATCGTTCGTAAAGTTTGGGAGCTTTACGGGAATATTTACTATATTTTAGAAGCGCGTTTTGCGCGTGGAAGAAAGGGGCCGCAGGATGGCAAAGTTTGAATATCAGCTCTCCGGGGATTTTTACACGGTCCTCAGCCGTCTCCACAGCGGCATTCTGGGCGGGAGCGTTACCGCCAGCTATGAGGACGGCAGCGATTATACTGCGGGAGACGTCCGCTGCGCCGTCCGGGTCTATGAGCGCTACAGTGTTGCCGGGGGGAACCGGCTGAGCCTGACCGTGACGCTGATGGGACGGGGGAAGGACCTGTTCCTGTCCGCCATCGCCGCCGGGGGCAGTCAGGGGATGTTCCTCAAGCTCAACACCTGGGGCGAGGAGTCATTTTTGGACGAGGTCCGGGAGCTGGCCCGGCGGCTGTAAGGGCGAACGGAAGAAAGGGGGAGCGGTCATGCTCTTTTCCAATCGGATCACCATTGGATTCTTGGGGAGCATCTTCGCCATGTTCCGGTTTTCGAAATACTGCCGCCTGCTGAACCGGCCGGGGGAGCTGGAGCCGGAGGAAGTGGAGCGCTATCAGGCCGGGGCCCGGCGCTGGCTGGCGGCGCTGGGCGTTTTTCTCGGCGTGGCGGCGCTCTCCGTTGTGTGCGGTTTTATCCTTCAATGAAGGGCCTGCGTTTGCCGCCGCCGCACGGTGACCCGGTGGGTCCGTGGTTTGAAATTTCCCGGGAAAAGGATGTGAGCGTTTGAGCATCGACTTTGGAAGCGATATCTATGAGGAGCCCATCGTGGCGAAGACCTTCCTCCAGGAGGACGCCCAGGAGGGGTCGCTGCGGCCGAAGACGCTCCGGGAGTACATCGGCCAGGAGAAGGCCAAGGAAAACCTCTCGATCTTCATCGAGGCCGCCCGGAGGCGGGAGGAGTCCCTGGACCACGTCCTGCTCCACGGCCCGCCGGGGCTGGGCAAGACGACGCTGGCGGGCATCATCGCCCAGGAGATGGGGGTCAATATCCGCATCACCTCCGGCCCGGCCATTGAGAAGCCGGGGGACCTGGCGGCGTTGCTGACGAACCTGAACGAGGGGGATATCCTCTTTGTGGATGAAATCCACCGTCTGAACCGCTCGGTAGAGGAGATTTTGTACCCCGCCATGGAGGACTATGTGCTGGACATCATCGTGGGCAAGGGTCCTTCCGCCAACTCCATCCGGCTGGACCTGCCCAAGTTTACGCTGATCGGCGCGACGACGCGGGCGGGCCAGCTCTCTGCGCCCCTGCGGGACCGCTTCGGCGTGACCCTGCGGCTGGAGCTGTACACGCCGGAGGAGCTGGCGAAGATCGTCACACGGTCCTCGGGAATCTTAAATGTGGACATCGTTCCCGAGGGGGCCTATGAGATTGCACGGCGTTCCCGGGGCACGCCCCGGATCGCTAACCGGATGCTCCGCCGGGTCCGGGACTTCGCCCAGGTCCGGGCGGACGGCGTGATTACGAAGGACGTGGCGGACCAGGCCCTCTGCGCGCTGGAGATCGATTTTCTGGGGCTGGACCCCACGGACCGGCGGATGATGGAGGCCATCATCGACAACTACGGCGGCGGGCCGGTGGGGCTGGAGACCCTGGCCGCTACCATCGGCGAGGAATCCGTCACCCTGGAGGACGTCTATGAGCCGTATCTCATGCAGCTGGGCTTCCTGACCCGGACGCCCAGGGGGCGCTGCGTCACCCGGAAAGCCTATCAGCATCTTCACAGGCCCGTCCCCGGCGGGGCGGAGGACGGGATGGAACAGCTGACATTTTGACCGCTGAGGAAGGGGGCAGATGATGAAAAAGGCGCTGATTCTGCTGTTCTGCCTTTTGGTGGGCGCGGCGTTCTGGCTGAGGCCGGAGGACCCGTCGGCCAGCGGAAAAATCGAAGTGGACTACCCGAACCGGCCCGAGGGCGCGTGGGAGTATCCCGTCCTGCCTGGGACGGAGGAATGGGTGGACCTGGGAAGCACAGCGGCCCGCCGGGAAGCCTGCCGGGTTCCCCAGGAGGCTCTGGACGCCATGGACACGGCGGCCCTGCTGGAAACCGCCCTGAACTACCCCTTCGGCAGCGACGTGCTGGCCTTTGACCGGGTGGAGGATGGGTACCGGCATCAGCTCGGTCACAACAGCGCCCTGTCGGCCCTGGAGGCCCGGAGCGACCGGCATGAGGTGGTCCGGGCCCGGCTGGAGGATATGGATGCATGGCTGGACGAAGTGGGCCGGACCCGCAGCCCGGAAGCGGCACGGCAGCACGAATTGCTGGCGATCATCGAACGGTGCATGGAGTGAGGCTATGACCTATCTGACCTCCGTCCTCCTGCGGCGGGAGCTGCCGGAGGGCAGTTATCTCCGGGAGCTGGGCCCCGTACAATATTTGATGAGGGGGAACGAGCTGGCCTTCGACTGCCCCGTCACCTTCCTGGTGGGGGAGAACGGGACGGGGAAGTCCACGCTGCTGGAGGCCATCGCCGTGGCCTGCGGCTTCAACCCCGAAGGGGGCACCCGGAATTTCAATTTTTCCACAAGGGCGACCCATTCGGTCTTGGGGGAATACCTGACGCCGGTCCGGAAGGGGTATCCCAGGGATGGGTTTTTCCTCCGGGCGGAGAGCTTTTACAACGTGGCGACGAACATCGACGAGATGGACGAGACGCCCGCCTCCGCGCCGAGGCTCATTGCCAGCTACGGCGGCGCGTCCCTCCACAGCCGGTCCCACGGGGAGAGTTTTCTCGCCCTGGTGCAGAACCGCTTCGGCGGGGAAGGGCTGTATCTGCTGGACGAGCCGGAGGCGGCGCTGTCGCCTTCCCGGCTGCTGACGCTGCTGGGGGAGATGGACCAGCTGGTGAAGCGGGACTCGCAGCTGATCGTAGCTACCCATTCGCCGATCCTGATGGCGTTTCCCAACGCCCGGCTCTATGAGCTGAGCGGGGAGGGGGTGCGGGCGGCGGCGTACCGGGAGACGGAGCATTATCTGCTGACGAAGCGGTTTCTGGACGACCCGGAGCGCATGCTGCGGTATCTGCTGGAGGAAGAATAAGGAGGGGCCCTATGCTGGAGACGTATACCGCTTTTATTGAGAATGACCTTCATGACATCTGGACCCTGCTGGAGCGGAAAGCGTATGGGGAAGCCTTCCGGCGCTATGCTCCGGTATGGGAGGATATGCTGTTTATCCGCGAGGAGGCGGAATGGCTGGATTTTCTGGAGCAGGAAGGCCCGGAACTGGAGGAGCGTCCCCTGCGGCTTCATCTGGCGGCATGGGCGAAGTGCTGTCTGGAGATTGGGTGCTATGAGGGGGACGTGACCGGGAAGCTGGTGGATTTTCTTAGGGCCTGTTCACATAAGCCCAGACACACGTTTTTCCGGCAAATTTTGCCGACT
>CAQVQZ010000135.1 GCA_948902155.1 uncultured Oscillibacter sp. | reverse complement strand
CCGGGCCCGGGCCCAGGGAGGCGCGGGGCTGGGACTGGCCCTGTGCCGCCGGATCGTGGAGCTCCACGGAGGGACTATGGAAATTGAGAGCGAGCTGGGCCGGGGCACCTGTGTCCGGGTGCATTTGAAGGGGGGAGGCGCGCCGTGCGGAACTGGAAAAACTGGCTCTTCCCCATCCTGACGGCCCTGACTGTGGTAGCCCTGGCCCTGCTGCCCCTCCGCCTCTCCACCCTGGAGGACGGCGAGCTCACCGGGACCGTCCACACCGAGCCTCTGGCGGCGGACAACAACTTCCCCTCCAAGCCCCCGGACCTGCCGGGGCGGGTGCGGCTGCTGGTCCAGCTGGGGGAGATGCCGGAAAAGCTCACCATCATGGCCCAGGAGCTGGAGGGCCGGGACCGGGAGCGGGAGATGGAGCGCCTGCAAAAGGCCCTGGCGGACCTGAGAAGCTTCACGTCGCCCCGGCTGGCCGGCGGAGAAATCGACGGCGATTCCTGGGAGTGGACCCGGTACTACCTCCGGGACCAGGCGGACCTCTCCAGCGCCAGCTTCACCATGGCGTTCTCCCACGACATCAAAGAGCGCGTCCACCTCTCCGCCACCCTGGACGGGGAGAGCGGGCAGCTCCTGGCCCTGGTATTTCACCACATCGACGGCGTTCTGATCGACGACTCCCCCCAGGAGCTGGGAGAAGCCATCCTGGACCAATTAGGGCTGAATTACACGCTGGGGGAGGTCTACGGCAGCTCCGCGTATTTCCGCCTGCCGGAGTGCAAAAGCCAGTTTTGGATCGTAAGGGACGCCCAGGAGCTGGCCTTCAACTTTACGCTGGATTGGAGCGCCGTGGACGAAGATATCGCCGTCGGCTATGGGCACGACCCCACGGATGCCAAATCGATGCAAATTTGGTGAGACTTTGATGCAGGAATGTTTCGGTTTCGACGGGGACAAGCCGTATGATGGAAACAGTTCAAGGGCAAAGGAGCTGTTTTCATGTCTCGTCTCAATACTTGCGTCGTCCACGAGTTTCCCATCCCGGACCGGGAATACCGGGCCGCGCCCCAGGCGCAGTGGGACTCCCCGCCCCGCCGCCGGGCCTCTCCCTCTCGGGTCCGGCGGCGGAAGGGGTCCTTTCTGCCCCTGCTGGCGCTGACGGGACTGGCCTTGTTTTTGATGGGCTTCCTGCTGGGCCGGGCGGGGGCCGTGGGAGCGAGCGCCGCTGCGGCGGGCGTTCCTCCGGAGGACTCTCTCTTCTCCCTCCTGCCGGAGGAAAGCTCCGCAGGGACAAAGACCGTGCCGGGGGGCGTCGTCACAAAGACCGAAAAACCGGATTCCGGGGACTGGAACCTGCTTCTGGTCAACGGAGAGCACCCTTTGCCGGAGAACTTCCAGGTTCCGGAGTTCACCCAGCTGGTCAACGGGCATTCCATCGACAAGCGGGCCTACCCGGACCTCCAGCGGATGATGGACGCGTGCCGTGCGGCGGGGCTGTCGCCCACCATCTGCTCCTCCTACCGCACCTGGGAGAAACAGGAGGAGCTGTTTGAGCGAAAGGTCCAGTCCTATCTGTCCGGAGGCGCTTCCCGGCAGGAGGCGGAGGAGCAGGCCGCGTTCTGGGTGGCCCGCCCCGGAACCAGTGAGCACCAGGCAGGGCTGGCGGTGGACATCGTGGACAAGTCCTACCAGTCCCTGGACAACGGCCAGGAGGAGACGCCGGTGCAGAAATGGCTCATGGAACACTGCGCCGAATACGGCTTCATCCTTCGCTACCCCACGGAGAAGAGCGCCCTTACCGGCGTGGGCTACGAGCCCTGGCACTACCGCTACGTAGGCGAGACCGCCGCCGGGGCCATCATGAGCCAAGGTCTCTGCCTGGAAGAATACCTGGATACCTGACAACAGCGGCGGACCGGAACGGTCCGCCGCTGTCCGGTCCGGAGCCAAGCCAAAACCGTGAAAATGACGGTTTACAACCCTTGTTTTTGGTACTATAATCCAAAACGAGGTGATTCCACTATGAACCGTGATTTGACCGTCGGAAAGCCGGAAACCGTGCTCTGGCGGTTCTGCCTCCCCCTGTTCGGGAGCATTTTGTTTCAGCAGCTCTACAACATCGCCGACAGCTTCGTCGCCGGGAAATTCATCGGCGAGACGGCCCTGGCCTCCGTGGGCAACAGTTACGAGGTCACGCTGATTTTCCTGGCCTTCGCCTTCGGGTGCAACATGGGCTGTTCCGTCATCGTCTCCCAGCTCTTCGGGGCCCGTGAGTTCGAGAAGATGAAAACAGCCGTCTCTACCGCCTGCATCGCCAGCGCCCTCCTCTGCGCCGCCCTCATGCTGGGGGGAATCTTGGGCTGCGGCGGCCTGCTCCGGCTCATCCACACCCCGGAAGAAGCCTTCGCCGGGTCCAAGCTTTACCTGGACATCTACATCTGGGGTTTGCCCTTCGTCTTTTTCTACAACATCGCCACCGGCGTCTTCTCCGCCCTGGGGGACTCCCGGACGCCCTTCCTCTTCCTGGCGGTCTCCTCCGCATCCAACATCGCTGTGGATATTCTCTTTGTCACCGCCTTTCAGATGGGAATCGCCGGAGTGGCCTGGGCGACATTTCTCTGCCAGGGCGTCAGCTGCGTGCTGGCCGCGGCGGCGGTGTTCGCCCGGCTGCGGAAAATTGAGTCCGGGGAGCCCTTCCCCCTCTTCTCCTGGCTGCTGTTGAAGAAAATCGCCGTCATCGCCGTGCCCAGCATGGCCCAGCAGAGCTTTATCTCCGTAGGCAACATCGTGATTCAGGGGGTCATCAACGGCTTCGGCACCGGCGTCATGGCGGGCTACTCCGCCGCCGTGAAGCTGAACAATCTGGTGATCACCTCCTTCACCACCCTGGCCAACGGCGTGTCCAACTACACCGCCCAGAACGTGGGCGCAAAGAAGCCGGAGCGGGTCCGGGCCGGATTTTGGGCGGGGCTCAAGCTGGTGTGGCTCCTGAGCCTGCCCCTGTGCCTGCTGTACGTTTTCGGCGGACGCTTCGTCCTCCGGCTGTTCCTGGACCAGCCCACCGAGGACGCCCTGCGGACCGGCGTGTACTTCCTCCGCATCCTCTCCCCCTTTTACTTCGTGGTGTCCGCCAAGCTGGTGGCGGACGGCATCCTCCGGGGGTCCGGGCGGATGCTGTGCTTCATGGCCGCGACGTTCACAGACCTGATTCTGCGGGTAGTCCTGGCGGTGGCCCTTTCCGGCACCGCCCTGGGGTCCACGGGCATCTGGTGCGCCTGGCCCATCGGCTGGACCGTGGCCTCGGCCATGTCCATCTGGTTCTATTACACAGGGACCCGGCAAAACGGCGAAGGCGGAACCCTTTGGAAAATCTAGGGAGAACAGGCAGCCGCCATTTGTCAAGCCCGCGATTTTCACGGGTGCGCCCTATCTCGCATTTTATTATCATTGCTGTTTTCTTGAATCTTTACAGGGGCGGCTATCAGCCGTCCCTATAATGCCATCCAACCTTTTGGGGAGACATCTCCGGAGAAATCGCGGAAGCCAGCGATTGTGAGACGGCTCTGAGAAGCGCAGCTGACACCGCTTCCGTCTTCACCGAGAAAGCGCGGCATATGAAAGGCAGGCCCTCTGCGGGAAATCGCCGTGCCCAACGAAAAAATCTGCTCCGATCCGGCATTTCTTCGAAATTTTCACGTTTCCTCTTGACCTTCCCCCTGCTGGAAGGTATATCATAAGAACAGAAACCGAGGTGAGGGCTGTGAAAATCAACGAGGTGGAGGCCCTGGTGGGCATCACGCGGAAGAACATCCGCTTCTACGAGTCCGCCGGGCTGCTGACGCCCAGGCGGAACAGTGAAAACGGCTACCGGGATTACGGCGACGCCGACGTGTCCGTGCTGCTGCAAATCAAGCTCCTGCGGAAGCTGGGCGTATCCCTGGAGGAAATCCGGCAGATGCAGAGCGGGGCCCACACGGTGGGCGACGGTATGCGGAGGCACCTGGTCAGCCTGGAGCGGGACCGGGAGAACCTGGAGCAGGCCATCCGCCTCTGCGAGCATTTGACGGACCGCCAGGAGCGGTTGTGCGACCTGGACGCCGGAAGCGTCCTGGCGGAGATGGAGTCTTTGGAGCAAAGCGGCACGACCTTCCAGGACAAGCAGAGGAAGGACGTGCGCATCCGCTACGTGGCCCCGGTGGTCATCACAGTGCTGATGGTGCTGGCGATGGGGGGCTTTATGGGCTTGCTGCTGTGGAGCATCGCCCTGGGCGTCGAGGATTCGCCTCCGGCGCTGATGCTGGCGGTTATTGCGCTGGTCCCGCTGGTGATTATCATCGGCGTGGTGCTGGCCCTGGTGCAGCGGATACGGGAGATCGGGAGAGGAGAGATCGACGATGCGAAAAACTACTAAAAAGAAAATCGCCCCCGTGATCATCACGGCGGCGGTGGTGCTGTATATGACTCCGCTGGTCCTGGCGGCCCTGGCGGCCCTGGCCGGACTGCTGGGGGAGGGCTTTCCCGGAGCGCTCTTCCTGCTGGCCTACGTGATTCTGGGCGGCGCGGTGGTGGTGGGCGTTATCCGGGCCCTGCTCCAGCGGCTGGACGAAATCGACGGCGGAGAAGAAGAGGAGGCCAGCCAATACTGACCGGCCCCAACGGGAAAAAGGCGGGACGCCTGAGCGCCCCGCCGGAGTGCCGGGATTACCAATGTCCGTCCTCGCCGCGGCTGTGTTCCCTCCGGTTGCCCAGCTGGATGTTGAAGAGGGTCTTGGTGAGGGCGCTGGTCTCCTCTTTCTTCAGCTGGGCAAACAGGATGCCGCAGCGGAAGCCGTTGGGCCCGCAGTCGTTGACCCGGATAACCTCGCCCACGAAATCCATGGCCATGTAGTCCTCCAGCTTGACCTTGAGCCGCAGGACCTCGCCCTCGCCGTGGAGATAGTCCGTCTGAATGCAGCAGCCCTCCGTGCTGATGTCCACCAGGATGCACTTCTCCGGGCGCTCCATGCGCTCGTCGTTCATGTAGTAGATGGAAATGGGGGCGTTCACCGCCAGGCGGAAGTTGCTCCGGTGGTTGTCGTGGAGCTCCGGCTCCAGATCCGTCACCTTCAGCAGGGTCCGGGTGGATTCCACCACCTTGGCCCGGAGGTAGAACTGCGTCATCTTATTGTCGCAGCCCCGGATGAAAACGGTGCTCTCGGGCTCGGAGATTTTGAAGGACAGCGCGCCGGGCTTGCGGCCCACGGTCAGGTCCCGCCCCTTGCAGGAGACAACCAGGCCGGTATTCATCACGTGCCCGGCCTCGTCCAGAATCTCGATGGACATGTCGACGCCCAGATTCGGCAGCTCCACGCCGGGCTCCTCCGGAACCGGCTCCGGCTCGGGGAAGATGTAATCCTGGTCTCGGTTCAGAAAAGAAAAGATACCCATACCGCACCACCTATGTTATATGTAAAATTGAATAATTTCCCGGTTCGCGGAATCATCGGATTACCGCTTCCTGGGCATTATATCATAAATAGGTTTTGACCGCAAGCCTTTCCGGCATTCCCGGAGGGACCAAAAGCTGGAAGCATCTGTGCCGATTGCGAAAGCAAAAGCAGAATGAAGGGAAAAAGGCAGCGGCAAGGAGAAAAGGAGGAGGATAAAGGGAGGAGGACATGGCAAGCAGCCCCTCACCCGAGGAGCTAGGGCCTGTTCACATAAGCCCAAACACACGTCTTTCCGGCAAATTTTGCCGGCTGCCGCGTTGAAAATTTTTGACGTACGTCAGTACGCCTGCAAATTTTTGCCTTGCATTCGGCAAAATTTGCTCGGAAATCCGCGTATTTGGTTTATGTGAACAGGCCCTAAGAAGTATTGGTAGAAAAAATATTATTCAAGCGGTAAGGCGGCGGATGGAGC
>CAQVQZ010000134.1 GCA_948902155.1 uncultured Oscillibacter sp. | reverse complement strand
ATTGTCTGGCGCAAGCTCATTCCTGTCCATCGTTAATTTCAGGATAGGCTCTTAAAATGTAAAGATCTTTTTTGAGATTCAGTCCTCCTGAGACAACTTTCGGTATTTTTCATAGCGTTCTCTTGCATCTTTTGCCGTTTTCCGATAGAGGGCCTCGGCCCGCTGGGGGAAGTTGATTTGCAGGGACGCGTAGCGGTTTTCGCCTTTGAGATAGTCCATCAGCTTGCTCTCGTCCGGGGCGGGGGAGTCTAATTGGAAGGGGTTCTTCCCCTCGGCGGCCCGCCGGGGGTCGTAGCGGTAGAGGTGCCAATAGCCGCACTCCACCGCTTTTTTCATCTCCGTCTGGGTGCAGCTCATGCCCGCCTTGATGCCGTGCTCCAGGCAGGGGCAGTAGGCGATGACCAGGGACGGGCCGGGGTAGGCTTCCGCCTCCCGGATGGCTTTCAGGGTCTGGGCCTGGTCGTAGCCCATGGCTACCTGGGCCACGTAGATGTAGCCGTAGCTCATGGCGATGGCTCCCAGGTCCTTCTTCTTGACCTCCTTGCCTCCGGCGGCGAACTTCGCCACGGCGGCGGCGGGGGTGGCCTTGGAGGACTGCCCGCCGGTGTTGGAGTAGACCTCCGTGTCCATGACCAGCATGTTTACGTCCCGGTTTTGGGCCAGCACGTGGTCGATGCCGCCGAAGCCGATGTCATAGGCCCAGCCGTCTCCGCCGAAGGCCCAGACCGATTTTTTCGTCAGGTACTCTCGGTTCTGGAGGACGAACGCGCCCTCCTCCGTGGCGGGAGCGGCTTCCAGGGCGGCGATGAGGTCGTCGCTGACCTGCCGGGTGACGGTGGTGTCGGACCACTTCTCCAGATAGGCGGAGACGGCGTCCGCCGCCACGCCCTGGTCCCGCAGAGCCTCCAGCCGGAGGAGAATCTCCCCGTGGACGGCGTCGTGGGCCCGCTGGAAACCATAGGCGTACTCGGCGTTGTCCTCGAACAGGCTCATGGCCCAGGCGGGGCCGAAACCCTTTTGGTCATAGGCGTAGGGCGTCATGGGCATGGCCCCGCCGTAGGCGGAGGAACAGCCGGAGGCGTTGCCGATGTACATGCGGTCGCCGAAGAGCTGGGTAACCAGCTTGATGTACGTGGTTTCCGCGCAGCCCGCGCAGGCGGCGGAGAACTGGAAATAGGGCTTGGCGAACTGGATGGCCTTGACGCTCTTGTCGCTGATGACGTCGTGCTTGAGGCAGTCCTCGTTCATGGCGAAACGGTCGAAGTTGGCCTGCTGGTCCCGCTGCTCCTCGAAGGGGGCCATTTCCAGCGCGCCCTGGGCGGGGCAGGCGGTGAGGCACACGCCGCAGCCCAGGCAGTCGTAAGGCGAGACCTGCATCCGGAAGGCGTAGTCCTTCCCGCCCACGCCCTTGGCGGGAACGGTAACGAAGGACGCCGGGGCAGTGGACAGCTCCTCCGCCGTCAGCAGCACCGGGCGGATAGCGGCGTGGGGACAGGCCATGGCGCAGCGGTTGCACTGAATGCACTTCTCCGGGTCCCATTTGGGCACGGACACCGCCACGCCCCGCTTGGAGTAGGCGGTGGTGCCGTTCTCCCATGTGCCGTCCAGGCAGTTGTGCTTTTTGAAGAGGGAGACGGGCAGCTTGTCGCCCTGCTGGCGGTCCATGGGGACCACGATCTCCTTAACGAAGGGCGTGCCTTTCAGGACCTCCGGCGCGCCATCCGGCGCGTCCGCCCAGGCGGCAGGAATCTCTACCTGGGTCATGCCGCTGAGGCCCGCGTCCACGGCCCGGTCGTTCAGGTCGACGATCTCCTGACCGCCCTTTTTGAAGTAGCTGTTGTAGTTGCCCCGCTTCATCTCGCTGACCGCCAGGTCAATGGGAATCACCTGGGTCAGCTGGAAGAACGCGGCCTGCAAAATCGTGTTGATACGGCTCCCCAGGCCCAGCTCCCGGGCCAGCCTGGACGCGTCCATGGTGTAGAACCGGGCGTGCTTCCGGCAGAGGTCCCGCTTCATCTTGGCCGGGAGGCGGCTGTCCAGCTCCTCCGGGGACCAGGGGCAGTTCAGGAGGTAGACGCCGCCCTCTTTCAGGTCTGCGGTGGTGTCGTACTTCTGGACGTAGGTGGGAGCGTGACAGCCCACGAAGTCCGCGGCGGAGACCAGATAGGTGGAATGGATGGGTTCGTCGCCGAAGCGGAGATGGCTCTGGGTCAGCCCGCCGGACTTCATGGAGTCGTAGGCGAAATACGCCTGGGCGTACTTCCCGGCGGCAAGGCCGATGGTGGTGATGGCGTTCTTATTCGCGCCCACAGTGCCGTCGCCGCCCACGCCCCAAATCTTGCAGGCGGTCTGGCCGGGATGGGCCAGGACCACGTCCGGGCAGGGCAGGGAGGTGAAGGTCACATCGTCCTCGATGCCGATGGTAAAGCTGTTCTTGGGGACCTCTCGGCGGAGGTTGTCAAAGACGGCCATGATCTGGCCCGGCGTGGTGTCCTTAGAGCTGAGGCCGTAGCGGCCCCCCACCACCTCCACGTCCCGCCGCCCGGCCTGGAGCAGGGCGGTCTGAACGTCCAGATACAGCGGCTCGCCCACGCCGCCCGCCTCCTTGGTGCGGTCCAGCACGGCGACCCGCTTGCAGCTGGCGGGAATGGCGGCGGCAAAGTGACTGACGGAGAAGGGGCGGTACAGGTGGACCTGGACCATGCCCACCTTCCGGCCCTGGGCGTTGAGGTAGTCCACGGTTTCCCGGACCGTCTCGGCGGCGGAGCACATGACCACCACGACTTCCTCCGCGTCCGGCGCGCCGTGGTAGTTGAAGAGCCGGTAATCCCGCCCGGTGAGCTTGTTGATCTCATCCATGTAGTGCTGGGCCACGCCGGGAATGGCGGCAATCTTCTCGTTGGCTCCCTCCCGGCACTGGAAGAACACGTCCGGATTCACCGTGGTGCCCCGTGTGCAGGGGTGCTCGGGGTTCAGGGCGTTTTTGCGGAAGGCTTTCAGCTGCTCCTGATCGATCAGGCCCTCCAGGTCGTCGTAATCCAGCGTCTCGATGCGCTGCATCTCGTGGGAGGTCCGGAAGCCGTCAAAGCAATGCATGAAGGCATAGCGCCCGCCGATGGCGGACAGGTGGGCCACCGCGCCAAGGTCCATGGCCTCCTGGGGGGAGGCGGACATCAGCATGCCGAAGCCGGTCATCCGGCAGCTCATGGCGTCGGAGTGGTCGCCGAAGATGGACAGGGCGTGGGCGCTGACGGTGCGGCAGGAGACGTGGAACACGCCGGGCAGGAACTCGCCGCCGATTTTGTACATCGGGGGAATCATCAGCAAAAGGCCCTGGGAGGCGGTGTAAGTAGTGGTGAGGGCTCCGGCCTGGAGGGAGCCGTGGCAGGTCCCCGCCGCGCCGGCCTCGGACTGCATCTCGATGACCTCCACCGGCTTGCCGAAGACGTTCTTCTTCCCCTTGGCGGCCCACTCGTCCACCTTCTCGGCCATGGTGGAGGAGGGGGTGATGGGATAGATCGCGGCTACCTCGGTAAAGGCGTAGGAGGCGTAAGCCGCGGCGGTGTTGCCGTCCATGACGGCGAAATTCTTTTTGGACATAGTGGCATCCTTTCTCCCTGACGGGACGCGCGGCGGCGGTTCCGCCGCTTTCAAGGCCCTCCGGTCAGTCGGGCAGTCTCTCAACGAACTGCTTCATGCGGCGCAGGCCCTCCCGGATGTTCTCCTCGCTGGTGGCGTAGGAAATGCGGATGAAGCCCTCGCCGCCCTGGCCGAAGCCGATGCCGGGGACCACCACCGTATGGGTCTCCTGGAGCAGGCGGATGGCGAAGTCTCGGGAACTGAGGCCGGTCCGGGAGATGTTGGGGAAGGCGTAAAACGCGCCCTTGGGCGGCAGGCAGCTGACGCGGTCGATGCTGTTCAGCCCCTCCACGATGATCTCCCGGCGGCGGCGGTAGTGGTCCAGCATCTCCGTTACGCAGCTCTGGTCCCCGGTGAGGGCGGCGACCCCCGCCCACTGAACGCCCTCGTTGACGGAGGAGAGGACGTTTTCCAGCAGCTTGGTCATGGTGGCAATGACCTCCTCCGGGGCGGCGCCCCAGCCCAGGCGGAAGCCGGTCATGGCGTACTTTTTGGAAAAGCCGTCAATGACGATGGTCCGCTCCTTCATGCCGGGGAAGGAGGCGATGCTGGTATAGGGCTCCCCGGTCCACAGCAGCTCGTGATAGATCTCGTCGGTGAGGATGTAGAGGTCCTTCTCCCTGGCCAGCTCGGCGATCTGGCGGAGGTTTTCCGCATCGGCCACGCCGCCGGTGGGGTTGGACGGGGAGTTGATGAGGATGAGCTTGGTCTTGGGGGTGACGGCGGCCCGGAGGTCGTCGATGTCGTACATGAAGCCGTTTTCCTCCGACACCCGGACAGGGACGGGCTTGGCCCCCACCTGCATGATGAGGCCCTGGTAGTTGGCCCAGCCGGGGTCCGGCAGGAGGACCTCGTCGCCGATGTCCAGCACGGCGGTGCAGGCCAGGCACAGCACGCTGATGGCCCCCGCGCCCACCAGAATCTCCTCCGGGCGGTAGGACAGCCCCCGCTCCTCATAGGACCGGGCAATGGCCTCCCGCAGGGCGGGGATGCCGGCGTTGGGGGTGTAGTGGGTTTCTCCCCGGCGGAGGGATTCCGCCGCAGCCTCAATGGTGTGCCGGGGGGCGGTGAAATCCGGCTCGCCCAAGGCAAAGCTGACCAGATTGTCCAGCCCTGTCTGCATGGCGAACATCTCCCGGATTACGGAGCGGGGGGTGGCTTTGCTTTTTTCCGAAACGAATGACATGGGTATCTTCTCCTTCCTCTCACGGGCGCGCACGCGCCCGGAGCCTGTTTCCAGACTCCGCAGCTTCCAAAAGCCGCCTACGAAAGAGCATAGCACAGCGCCTCCGAAAAATCTATACCGCCGGGACAAGTTCCTGCAGAAATGGACATATTTTTTTCCATATTTCCGGGGATTCCCGGCGTTGTTTCTCAGAAAAGGACACTGTTTAAAAATATGTCTCCGTTTGTTTACAATTTGTTTATATCCATCCATTGACAAGGATTGGTTCCAGTGGTAAACTCGCTTTAGCACTCAGGGAAAAGGAGTGCTAAAGCATGAGATTTCCAGTTGACGGGCGGTGTACACATTGGAGCTTTCGGACCGAAAACGCCAGATATTGAAGGTGGTGGTGGAGGATTACGTCCGCACCGCCGAGCCGGTGGGGTCCAAGGCCATCGCCGCCGAGATGGGCGGCAGCGTCAGCTCCGCCACGATTCGAAACGAGCTGTCCGATCTGACGGAAATGGGCTATCTGGAACAGCCCCACACATCCGCCGGGCGAAGGCCCTCCCCCAAGGGCTACCGGCTGTACGTCAACGAGCTGATGGAGGAACAGCGCCTGTCTTTGGCGGAGACGGAACGGATCAACCAGTCCCTCCAGCTGAAGATGGAGGAGCTGGACCGGCTGCTGAGCCAGGCGGGCCGGGCGGTGTCCGCCCTGGTGCGCTACCCCGCCTACGTCACCGCCGCCCGGAAGAGCGGCGTCACGGCCCGGCGGTTCGAGCTGCTGCCGGTGGACGAGCGAAACTACATCCTGGTCATGATGACCAGCGACAACCGGGTCAAGAGCCAGCTCCTGCGCTTGCAGCTCAAGCTGGAGCCGGACCAGATGTCCCCGGTGGCCGGGCTGCTGAACAGCCTCTTTACCGCCGCCGCGCCCGACGAGATGAGCCAGCGGCTGATGAGCCTGGCGGACCAGGCGTCGCCACAGCAGTTCCTGCTGCTGTCCCAGGCCGTGAGCTACGCGGCGGACGCCCTGGAAGAGGCGGGCCAGCGGGAGATCGTCACCGCCGGAGCCAGCCAGCTTCTGAAGCTCCCGGAGTTCCGG
>CAQVQZ010000133.1 GCA_948902155.1 uncultured Oscillibacter sp. | reverse complement strand
CCTCAAACTCCCCCACGTTGACGGCGGAGGTGACGGGCATGGCCCCGCCCCGGACCCGGTTGTAAAACTCCCCGAATCCGATCTCGCTGCCGTCCGGCAGGTTCCGGTAGCTCGTCCCCTCCAGCTCCAGCCGCAGGGGCAGAATCTCCAGCTCCAGCTCCGCCGCCAGGTCCGCGGGGAGGTCGCAGCAGCTGTCGGTCATGATCACATAGTCGGCCACGGTCAGTCACGCTCCTTTTCTTTTTTCCCCCTGGGGGGCTCCTTCCGCTCCCGGAGGAGGGCCACGCAGCGGCTCCCCGCCACGCCGGCGGCATAGCTCAAAAGGGCGAAGTGCACGGCGGCGTCCGCCAGGGCGGCGTCCCCCGGCGCTTCGTCCCCCATCCGGGCGGACAGCTCGTCCGCGGTGAGGTTCAGGGCCTTGTCCAGGCTCCGGCGGAAGGCGGCGTACCCGTCGGCCACGGGGCGGTCTCCCTGAAGCTCCTCCCGGATGAGCAGGTCCATGTCCCGGGTGGACATGACCCGCTTCAAAACGCAGATGGCGGTGAAATAGGCCAGGTGCTCCCGGCCGTACTTCTTCCCCTCGGCCCGGGGGGCCAGTCCGCTTTTCGTGTAGTTGTTCACCATGGCGGCGGTGAGGCCGTCGTCCCCGTCGAAGCGGATGACCTGGCGGTCCATGTAGGAGAGGAGCTGGTCCATGTACAGCGCGAAGTCCGGCAGCTGGTCCCAGTCCACGGGCCGCTGCTCCCGCAGGCGGGACTGCAGGTCGGTCAAATCGTTCCTATCGTTCATGCATGCGGCGTCCTTTCTTTCCGGCGGTGTCAAACGGGACAGCCGCCCGGCGGGGCCGGACGGCTGCGCAATGGTTATTGTAACACCGGGACGCGGTTTTGTAAACCATATTTTGGGGGGTTGGAAAACATATTTTTCCCGGTGCGGCCCGTCAGGTGTTGTCCCGGTGGATGGGCTCCCGGACCAGCAGGCGGCGCAGCGCCTTGCCGTTGAAGGGAATCAGGGGATAGAGGTAGCCCTTCCCCACCAGGGGCTTGGTGGTGGCAAGCAGCACCAGGATGCCCAGGATGCCCAGCCCGTAGCCCCACACGTCGAAGGCGGCGGTGAGCAGGAGGAGGACCACCCGGAGGAGCTTGAAGGCGTAGCCCATCTCATAGCTGGGCTGGGCGAAGCTGGCCACGGACACGAAGGCCATATACACCAGCACCTCCGGCCCCAGCCAGCCCGCCTGGACGGCGAAGTCTCCCAGGATCAGGGCCCCCAGCATGGAAAAGGAGTTGGACAGGGAATCCGGCGTGTTCAGCGACGCCAGCTTCAAAACGTCCACCAAAAACTCCACCACCAAAAGCTGCCAGAGGAGCCCCAGGGCCGCCGGCTCCGGGGAGGAGAGGAAGTCCAGCCACTGGGGAAGCCGCCCGGACTCCTTCACCATCAGATACCAGGTGGGGGTGATCAGCAGGGAGATCAGAAACACGATGATCCGCAGGAGGCGGAGATAGGTCCCCACCAAAGGCGGGAAGTAGAACTCGTTGGCCTCCTGGGTGAAGTCGAAAAAGGTGGTGGGCAGGATCATCACCGAGGGGGAGTTGTCCACCATCAGCACCACGCTGCCCTCCATGATGCTGGCGGCGGCGCTGTCGGGCCGCTCCGTATAGCGGACCTTGGGAAAGGGGTTGTACCACTGCCTGGGCCGGATGGCCTCCGCCACGCTCTCCTGGGCCATGGAGAGGGAATTCACGTCGATGCCGTTCAGCTTTTCCCGGAGGGCGGCCAGGAGGGAGGGGTCCGCCTTGTCGTCCAGATAGCAGAGCACCGCGTCGGTGTGGGAGCGCTTTCCCACCTTCAGCCCCTCCATGGTGAGACGGGGGTCCCGGATGCGGCGGCGGAGCAGGGCCATGTTGGGCACCACCGCCTCCACGAAGCCGTCGTGGGAGCCCCGGAGGACCTTGCCGTCCGGGGGCTCGTCCACGCCGCGGCTGGGGTAGTCCTTCGCGTCGATCTGGGCGGCGCCGGAGAGACCCTCCGCCAGGAGCAGGGTCTTCCCCATGAGGACGGAGGTGATGAGCTCGTCCGTGTCAAAGCCCACGTCCACCTCGGAAAAGGAGATGAAGCGGTCCGCGAAGTCCTGCATGTCCTTCAGGCCCTCCAGGGCGTTTGCGGGCTGGGAGAGCCAGAAGGCCCCCATGCGCTCCAGCGTCTCGTCCTTGCCATAGCCGTCCACCACCCAGAGCCGGGCCCGGCGGCCGCCGATGACGTAGTCCCGGCTCACCATGTCCACGCTGCGCCCCACCCCCAGGGCCTCGTCAAAAAGCCGGACGTTTTCCATGTAATTGTCAGATAATGTTCCCATGCGCACCTCCTGGAAATGGAGGTAGTATGCGCGGGCGGGGGCAGGATTATCCATGAACAGGCGGCGGAGGGAGAAGTTTGACAAACCGCCCGCCGGATGAAAAATAATCCCGCTCCTCCAAGAGGAGCGGGAACGCTGCGCAGCGAATAAGGCCTGCGCCCGCAGGCGCGTTTCGAGGCCAACCGCCGCATAGCGGCGGCTCTTAGGCCGGGATGCTGGCCACGTCCTCCGGAAGGAGGTGAGGCCGTATGCGAATCACATTACATATCGGAGCCTTTTCCCCGCAAGGGGGATGCGACAGCTCTAAGCGGCAAAGCCGCTAAGAGCTGTCCAAACGGTGACGATTATTGTGAAATGCAGAAACCGCCACTCTGGTCAGTGACGGTTTCTTAGGATCTCCTAAAAACCAGAACTAGGGCCGGCCGCCTTGCGCGGCGTTCCCTTTACCTGTATAGTCAGCACAGTTGAAAAGAGTCCAAAGGATTCTTTTCAATACGGCGCTGTTTTACAGCGCCGTAAGCCGCGTGAGCGGCTCACTGTGCTTGACTTCATAGGAAACGCACAGGCGCTTTGCGCCCCGGCGGGCCTATGGCCCGCCGGTTGAAAAGAAGTGTATGCTTCTTTTCAACTGCGTTGACTATATTATAGCAGTCGAAGGGGACGCTGCCAAGCCGGGCGGCCCCTTTTTCAGTTCTGAGGCCGGAAGCCCAGGCCCGTCTGGATGGCCTCCATGGTCTGCTTGTCGAAGCGGTAGCTCATATCCCGGATGCCGATGGTGGAGCCCTTCTTCCGGTAGAGCCACAGCACGGAGGAATTCCGCATCTTCTGCGCCGGGGTAAGGCCGCCGCCGATGCCGGGGATGAAGGCCACGTCCTTCAGCTCCGCGTAGGCGACCCGCTTGCCCCCCACGGTCAGGCCCTGCTCGTAAAACCGAACGCCGTCCCCGCCGGACTTTTTGGGGATCTCCACCAGCAGGGGGCCGAACTCCCCGTCCGCCGCCCCCTGGGCCCGGGGGCCGTCCCACTCCAGGACGTACCGCCCGCCGTGGCGGGCCGCCTGGGCCTCCGCCCCCGTCCGCCGCCGGGACGCGCCCTTGTTCCAGGCCCGCGTTATGGCGACGCACATCCAGACGAGGAACGCGATGAACAGCAGGATGATGACAATATACATAAGCGTTCTCCTTCTTTCCAATTTCTCCGGGCATGGTTTGAAACCCCCGCGCCTCCCTTTTTCGGGACGGGCCCCGGCGCCCGTCCCTCCGTATTGCGTTCCACCGCAGCGGCCCGGGGGCGGTTCCGCCCCCGGTGAACCCGCCGGGTGGAAAACAAAAACGCCGTGCAGGTAAAGCCCTACACAGCGCGAGAAGCGAACGCTCTTCATGCGGACACGGCAGAAGAAATACAACGGTAAAACCCGCCCCTTGCGTCAGGGGCCGGATTGTCGTATAATATTCCCATGCGGTGCGGCCGTTCGGCCGTTGTGTAGGTGGGTATTGCACCTGTGCAGGCCGACGGGTGTTGTCAGCGCCCGCCGGCTGCCGCATTTTTGTTTTCCAGGTCGATTATAGCAGGATTTCCACGGCAATGCAAGCCCCCCCTTGCCGCCGCCGGGACGGTATTTGACAAAATGTCCCCCTCATGATAAAAAAGATTCCCGCCCCCAAGAGGAGCGGGAACACTGCGCAGCGGAAAGGCCTGCGCCCGCAGGCGCGTTTCGAGGCCAACCGCCGCATAGCGGCGGTCCGAAATCCAGCTTTATAAAAAGGAGAGGATCGTTATGCTAAGGCCCAAGGAAGTCGTTCGGCTCTGGGTGGAGGCCTTTAACGCCGGGGACGCGGAGGCCGTCTCCGCCCTGTACCGGGAGGACGCGGTGAACCACCAGGTGGCCAACGAGCCGGTCCGGGGCCGGGCCGCCATCCGGGAGATGTTCGCCGGGGAATTTGCCGCCGCCAAGATGGTGTGCATCGTGGAAAACCTCTTCGAGGACGGGCCGTGGGCGATTCTGGAGTGGCGGGACCCGCTGGGCCTGCGGGGCTGCGGGTTCTTCCGGGTGGAGGGCGGGAAAATCGCCTTCCAGCGGGGCTATTGGGACAAGCTCTCCTTCCTGAAGCAGCACGGCCTCCCCATCGAGCAGCAAACGGGCCTCACGCCCCCGCCTCCTTCCGCAGGGCCACCAGGGTCCCGTTGAGCTCCGCCCCCAGTATGAGGACGTTGGCGGACATGTAGAGCCAGATCATCAGCACCACCACCGCGCCGATGGACCCGTAGAGCAGGGAGTAATTGGCGAAGCTCTCCACATACATGGCGTACAGCCAGCTCAGGAGCATCCACGCCGCCAGGGCCGCCAGGGTGCCGGGCCAGATGTTCCGCCAGGGCTGGCGGTCGTCCTGGGCCAGGGCGTAGAGGAAGAAGAGGGCGAAGTACCCCACCACCGCCGCCGCCGGAAAGCGCATCCGGGCCCACAGCTCCGCCAGGAACAACGGCAGGCGGAAGTTCCCCACCGCGTAGCCCAGCAGCCGGTCCCCCACGGTCATCAGGGTCAGGGTCAGGGCGATGGCGGAGATCAGCACCACGGTGTAGAGCAGGGTTTTCAGCCGGTGGACCACCGCCCGCTTGGGGGGCCCCAGGTGATAGGCGGTCCGGACGGAGACCATCAGGGCGTTGGTGGCCCGCATGGGGAACCAGATGGAGAAGAACAGGCCGAAGACCATCAGCTTGGGGCTGGGGTTCCCCCCCACATGGACCAGGTAGGCCCGGACGATGTCCACCACGTCCCGGGGCAGAAACTCCCCCAGGGCCAGCAGGATGGCGGTGACGTTCAGGTCCAGAAGGCCCAGCAGGGCGCTGATGAAGATCAGGAAGGGGAAGATCATGAACAGCAGATAAAACGCCAAAGCGGCGCTCTGGACCCCCACGCCGTGGCGGAAGTAGCGCTGGAGCAGGAGATAGATTCCCCGGGGCAGCTTGCGCTTCATGGACGCGTCACCAGCCTTCCTCTCATGCTGCGGGGCGCCTGCCCCCGGTTTATTCCCAGGCCGCCCAGACCTCGGGGCGGTATCCCACCGTGGCCTCTCTGCCGTTGCGGACGATGGGCGTGCGGAAGAGGACCGGGTTCTCCAGCAGCTTCTCCTCCCGGGCGGCGGGGGTGATGTAAGCCATGTACAGGTCCTCATAGGCCCGGCATTTGGTGTTTACCAGGTTCTCAAAGCCAACTTTGCTCTTGACGGACTGGTACTCTCTGGGGGATAATCCCTTTGAGGGCAGATCGACGTACTGAAACTTGATCCGGCGCTCCTTGAACCAGCGCTGGGCCTTTTTGGTTTCAAAGCACTTGGGGGAGCCGAAGATTTGAATGTTCATAAGGCGTTCTCCTTCTGGGCCCGCCGGAACGGACGGTTCAGCCGGCTGCCGATTTTATTATAATCCGCAGGGAGGGATCATTATGACGGAAGCAGTCGAGACTTTAAAGACCTGGGCGGCGGAAGCCGGGGCCATCGCCTTTTTCGGCGGCGCGGGCGTCAGCACGGAGTCCGGCATCCCGGATTTCCGCTCCACCGGCGGGCTCTATCATCAGGAGTGGAAGTATCCGCCGGAGACCATTTTAAGCCATACCTTCTACAAAA
>CAQVQZ010000132.1 GCA_948902155.1 uncultured Oscillibacter sp. | reverse complement strand
AAATTAGGCCACACATGGCCGTGTGGCCTTGTGTAACCTAATAATAATGGCTGCCGAGCCTGTCCTTGCCAAAGGGGGGAAACTGTGATAGAATGGCTTTCATTCAAAACGCTTTGGAGGAAACGCCATGTCTATCCCAGAATGCATCTCCACCCTGATCGAGCAGATGTACAGCCTGGAGCGGATCGTCTCCGCCATCGAAAAGCGTCCCAGATCCTATGTGGGCGTGTCCCTCCACGCCAACGAGACCCACACGCTGAAGCTCATCGCCGAGCATGAGGGCATCAGCCAGTGTGAGCTGTCCGAGCGGATGTACCGTACCAAAGGGGCCACCTCGGTGGCGGTGGACAAGCTGGTGAAAAAGGGGCTGATCCGCCGGGAGCGGGAGCAGGGCAACCAGCGCCGCTACCTGCTCACCCTCACGGAGCTGGGCAGGCAGGTGAACGAGGCCCATCTGCGCTATGACGACAGCCACGCGGAATGGGCCGCCAGCCACCTGGATCTGACGGAGGAGGAACTGGCGGTCACTCTCCGGACCATGGAGCGGGTCATCGGCCTCTATTCCCAGTATTATCTGGAGAGCGGCGTGTGCGTGGGCCGCAGGAATGAGCCGTCCGGGCAGCGGTGAGCAGGGCCCGGCGGCAGTAAGGTCAGGTGTCTGCTATGAAACTGCAACGGATAACGGCGCTGTATTTCAGCCCCACCGGCGGCACGAGGCGCATCGCGCATTTTTTGGCGGAGGACCTGGCCCGGAGGCTGGCGCTGGAGGCCCGATCCATTGACCTCACTGGGCCGGAGGCCCGGAAAGAGGACCGCCGGTTCCACGCGGAGGAACTGGTGCTGGCGGCGGTCCCCGTGTACGCGGGCAGGATACCGAACAAGCTGCTGCCCGATCTGGAGCACGGGCTGTCTGGCGGCGGCGCTCCCGCCATACCCGTCTGCGTCTTTGGGAACCGCAGCCCGGGCGGGGCGGTGTGGGAATTGGACCGGCTTCTGGCGCACAGAGACTTCCGCCCGATCGGGGCCGCCGCTTTTGCCTGCCGTCACGCCTTTTCGGATCGAGTGGGAACGGGTCGGCCCGATGAGGCCGACTGGGCGCAGATTCGGGAGTTTTCCGCACAGGCGGCAGACAGACTGAGCGGGGACGGACCGCCGCTGCTGCTGGACCCAGAACAGGGCGAGGTCGGTCCATACTACGTCCCGCTGAGGCAGGACGGCTCCCCCGCCCAATTCTTAAAAGCGCGCCCCCTGACCGACCGGGCCCTGTGCACCCAATGCGGCGCGTGCGCCGCGGCGTGCCCTATGGGAAGCATCGACGCGGGGACCATGGAGGCGGCCGGCATTTGCATCAAATGCCAGGCGTGCGTGCGGCGCTGCCCCACCGGCGCAAAGTATTTCGCGGACCGGGATTTCCTGTCCCACGTGGCCATGCTGGAGCAGAACTACCGGGGGCGGGCGGAAAATGTCACCTATTTCCCCCGGATCTCACCGTCCCGAATAGGAAGATAACACAGGCTCCCGCCGGCCATACCGGCGGGAGCCCCTTCTCTATCTGCTGGGAATAAGGGCCGCGCTCAAACGCTCGGCCGGACGATCGGCCGGGCCCCACTGGCTGAAGGGGAGGGACGCAGAGGGGCACGCGGCAGAAGCTCTGACCGGCGCCTCCCCCGTCCACATGGCCGCGGGGCTGGGTCCCGGCGCCCCGGTGGGATCGGCGGGAAGCGGCAGCGGCCCTTCGGGCTCCAGGATACCTCCGCCCTTTCCAGCGCGCAGACGCCCGAGCAAACAGGATCAAACAGGCAGGAGGTATCTTATATGGTCTTATTTGTGCACGATCTTCGCTTCTCATCATTGACGTAATTGGACGTACATGGTATTATGACTAGGATTTTCTGACTTTTGCAGCAGAGCTGCGAGGAGAAAGCGGAGGACAGTCATATGGATCACGCAGGGAGACTTTCACTGGCCGGAGAGGGCGTTGCGACCGCTGAGGCCCAGGAGCATCACAGCGGTATGCGCAGCGTCCAGAATCTGGAGGCCGTTATCAACGAGGGCCTTCGCGCCGCCCTGCTGGAGGAGACGCCGGATCAGTCCCTTGTCGTGCTGCTGGAGCATTTGGGGAAGGCGCTGAACGGGGAACGGACCTATATCTTCGAGCAGAACGAGTCCGGCTGCGACGACAACACCTATGAGTGGGTGGCCGACGGGGTGGAGCCGGAACAGGAGAACCTTCAAAATGTCCCACCCGAGGTGTGCGCCAGCTGGTATCGGAATTTCAGCGTTGGCGGGCATATCGTCATCAAGAGCGTGGAGGATATCCGGGAGGCGGAGCCCCTTCAGTACGAGAACCTGAAGCGCCAGGGCATCCGCTCCCTTGTGGTGGTGCCCCTGTACGATGGGGAACGGATCGTCGGCTTTTACGGCGTGGACAATCCCCCGGTGAAATCGCTGGAATACGCGTCGAACATGCTCCAGACGGCGGCGTATTTCATCGTGTCCTCCCTGAAGCGGCGCGATCTGTTCCGGGCCCTTCAAAAGCGGAGCTATCTGGAGGGGCGGCAGAGCCTGGAGGGCATCCTGGAGGGAGCCCGGACCGGGATCTGGACCATCGAGCTGGAGGAGGGCTGTCCGCCCAGGATGTACGCGGACCGGACCATGCGGATCCTCCTGGGCGTGCCGGACGGCATCGGGCCGGAGGAGTGCTACCGGCACTGGTTCGAGCGCATCGAGCCGGACTATGTGGTAATGGTGCAGGACGCGGTGCGGGAGATCTTGAAGTCCGGGCGGTCCGAGGTGATCTACCCTTGGGACCATCCGGAGCTGGGCAAGATCTATGTCCGCTGCGGCGGCGTGCCGGACGGGACGTTCCAAAAGCCGGGCGCCTGCCTGAACGGATACCATCAGGACATCACGGAGACCATGGTGACCAGGAAAAGGCAGGAACAATCCATCATGGAACTATTGGATCGGGTGCGGCACGCGAATTCGGCGAAAAGCGAATTTCTCTCCCATATGTCCCACGACCTGCGCACGCCCATCAACGGGATCCTGGGAATGCTGGCCATCCTGGAAAAAAGCCAGGACGACCCGGTGCGGCAGAGGGACTGCCGGGAGAAGATCCGCGTGTCGGCGGAGCATCTGCTGTCCCTGGTGAACGATGTCCTTCAGATGAGCAGGCTGGAGAGCGGCCGCCCGGCAGCGGTGGAGGAGCCCTTCGACCTTTGCGCCGTGCTGGAGGACTGTATCGACATCCTGTCCCCGCTGGCGCAGGAACGGGATGTCCTGCTGGAGCTGGATACATCCGCCCTGCGGCACAGGCAGGTGATCGGAGATCCCCTCTACTTGAAGCAGATCCTGATGAGCGTCATCGACAACGCCCTCAAATACAACCGGCCCCACGGCTCCGTATTCGTCCGGGCGGAGGAGACCGCCTTCCGCGAAGGGACCGCAAGCTGCCGCTTTGTGATCGAGGACACCGGGATCGGCATCGGCGAGGACTTCAAAGAGCACATATTCGAGCCGTTCACCCAGGAGCACCAGGACGCCAGGACCAATTATAGCGGCGCCGGGCTCGGCATGTCCATCGTCAAGAGGCTGGTGGACCAGCTGGAAGGGACGGTGGCGGTGGACAGCCGGACCGGCAAAGGGAGCGTGGTCCAGATCGCCCTGCCCCTTCGAGTGGATAGGGCGCGGGGATCGCGTTCTGAGGAAGCGGACCGGGAGGAGCGGGCGGATATTGCCGGGATGCACGTCCTTTTGGTCGAGGATAATGAGATCAACTGTGAGATCGTGGAGTTCATGCTGCGGGACGCGGGCGCCCAGGTCGCGACCGCAAACGACGGCAAAGCCGCTGTGGACGCGTTCCAAGCATCCGACCCGGGGAGATTTGACTGCATCCTGATGGATCTGATGATGCCGGTGATGAGCGGGTATGAGGCGGCCCGGGTGATCCGCGGCCTGGACCGGAGGGACGCGGGAACAGTGCCCATCATAGCGCTGTCGGCCAACGCGTGCGAAGAGGACGTCGCGCTGGCAAAGGACGCGGGGATGAACGAACATTTGGCCAAGCCGGTGGATGTCCAAAGGATGTTCCAGCTCATGAACCGGCTGAGACGGTGACGGGGCCGGACACGCGCGGCGGCCGGACGGCCGGAAAATGCTGAAACCTGTGGAGATGGAAAAAGTATGAAAAACATGGCTTTGCCGCGTTCCTTGAAGATCGGTATCGCGGTGATCGTTTGTCTTACTATCTTCGTGTTTTCTTTCCTTGGACTGTCCATCCACGATATGAGCGAAAACACGATCGAGGAGATCGGCACCGCCTATATGGCGGGAATGAACGAGCAGGTGTCGCTGCACTTCGAGACGATCATCGAGCTCCGCCTGACCATGGCGGAGTCCATCGCACACATCGCAACAGGGGACGGGGCGTCCGATCGGGGGACGAGAGCGGAGATCGAATACGGCGCCAGGGCAAGGCACTTTTTGTGCGCCGCCCTGTACTCGCCCGGCGGGGAGATCGAGATGATCTTCGGCGACCCCGTGGAGCTCAATCACCCGGAGTCCTTTTTGGAGAGCCTGAGAAACGGGGAGCGGAAAGCGGCCTCTGCCACCAGCAGCAGCGGCGACGGCGTGATCCTGTTCGGCGTTCCCTGCGAATACCCCATGTCCGACGGCAGCGGCAGTCTGGCGATCGTGGTGGGGCTCTCCACCAAATATATGGGCAAGGTCCTGTTCCTGGATTCGGACAAGTCGCTGAGCTATTCCTTTGTGATCCGGAAAGACGGCAGCTATGTGGTGGGGAACGAGGGAGATTCCCACGAAAATTATTTTGACAGGCTGGCCAGTATCTTTGACAGCCGGGATATGGAGGCGGGCGCCTACGCCGAACAGCTGAGGGCTGCCATGGACGCCGGGGAAAACTATTCCACGATCGCGAAGAACGGCGGATCGCGCCGCCATATATACTGCACCGATCTCCCCTACTGCGAGTGGTATCTGGTGACGGTCCTTCCCTTCGAGGGGCTGGACGACGCCATCTCGGGCATGGGGAGCCGCTGGCTCACCATCGTCTACGCCGCCTCCTCCGTGGTGATCGCCATGCTCCTGTACCTATTCTTCCGGTACTTGAAGCTGTTCAGAGACCAGGTATCCGAATTGAAGCGCGTGAATGAGGAGATGGACGCGGCACGCAGGGCCGCGGAACAGGCGCGGAAAGAGGCGGAGCAGGCCAACGCGGCAAAGCAGGAATTCCTGTCCAGCATGAGCCATGATATCCGAACTCCCATGAACGCCATCATTGGCATGACCGCTTTGGCGCTGGACAACGCGGACGATCCCAAACGCGTTCGGGACCATCTGGGCAAGATCGCACTGTCCAGCAAGCATCTGCTTGGGCTGATCAACGATGTGCTGGATATCTCTAAGATCGAGAGCGGCAAAATGACGCTGAACGTGGAGCCGGTGTCGCTGAGGGAGGTGATGGACAGCATCACCAATATCATCCAGCCCCAGGTGACGGCGAAAGATCAGCAGTTCAGCATATCCGCCCGGGAGATCCTTTCGGAAAACGTGTGCTGCGACGGGGTGCGGCTGAATCAGGTATTGATCAATCTGCTGGGAAACGCTGTCAAATTCACCCCGGAGAAGGGCAGTGTCCAAATGACCGTGTACCAGGAGGCTCTGCCGGAGGATGCCGCCCGGGTCCGCACCCATTTTCTGGTGAGCGACACGGGCATCGGCATGTCGAAGGAGTATCAGAAAACGATATTCGAATCTTTCAGCCGGGAGGACAACACCCGGGTCCGCAAGACGGAAGGCTCCGGGCTGGGCATGGCGATCACCAAGTACATCGTGGACGCCATGGGCGGTTCGATCTCCGTCCGCAGCGAACAGGGCCGGGGCAGCGAGTTCCATGTTGTGCTCGATCTGGAGCGGGCGGCGGCGCCCGCGGCGCCGGAGGCCGCAGACGGCGCGGACAGAGCCGGTGATGTGGTGT
>CAQVQZ010000131.1 GCA_948902155.1 uncultured Oscillibacter sp. | reverse complement strand
GCTACAAGCACTACGCCGACGACGTGGTGGATGCCTTCTGCCGCAAGTCCATTGAAAACGGCATCGACATCATCCGGATTTTCGACGCCCTGAACGACGTGCGGAATCTGGAGCAGGCCATCAAGTCCACCAAGAAGTACGGCGGCATGGTGGAGGCCACTCTGAGCTACACCATCTCCCCCATCCACAGCGAGGAGTACTTTGTCAAGCTGGCCCAGGAGCTGGAGCAGATGGGCGCGGACGTGATCTGCGTCAAGGACATGGCGAACCTGCTCCTGCCCATGGACGCCTACTCTCTGGTGAAGAAGCTGAAGGAGACCGTGAAAATTCCCATCCACCTCCACACCCACAACACCACCGGCACCGGCGACATGGTGTACCTCATGGCGGCCTACGCCGGCGTGGACATCGTGGACACGGCCCTGAGCCCCCTGGCCAACGGCACGGCCCAGCCCGCCACGGAGTCCCTGGTGGCCACCCTCCAGGGCACCGTCCGGGACACCAAGCTGGACCTGAACAAGATGAGCGAGGCCGCCGCCCACTTCCGCAAAGTCGCCCAGAAGCTCAAAGAGCAGGGCTCCCTGGACCCCAAAGTCCTGAACGTGGACACCAACACCCTCCTCTACCAGGTCCCCGGCGGCATGCTGTCGAACCTTATCTCCCAGCTCAAGCAGGCGGGCAAGGAGGAGAAGTATTACGACGTGCTGGCGGAGATTCCCCGGGTCCGCAAGGACTTCGGCTATCCCCCGCTGGTCACCCCCACCAGCCAGATTGTGGGCACCCAGGCCGTCATGAACGTGATCGTCGGCAAATACAAAACCTTCCCCAAGGAGTCCAAGGGACTTCTCCGGGGCGAGTATGGCCAGCTTCCCGGCACCGTCAACGAGGAGGTCCGGACCCTGGCCGGCATCAAGCCCGAGGACGTGATCACCTGCCGCCCGGCGGACCAGCTCCAGCCGGAGGTGGAGAAGTACCGGGAGGAGTTCAAGGACATCGCCAAGAGCGACGAGGACGTGCTCTCCCTGGCCCTGTTCCCCCAGGTAGCCCCCAAGTTCCTGGCCTGGCGCGACGGCCCGCATGACGAGCCCGCCGCCCCTGCCAAGAAAGCCGCCCCTGCGGACCCCAACGCCGTCCGCGAGCTGTTCGTGGAGTTCAAAGGGTAAGTTACTTTTTTCGAGAAAAAAGTAACCAAAAAAGCTTTCGCGCGCTCTGATTGTCCGGAGGGCGACCAGGCCGAAGCGACGGCAACGTGGAATTGCTGAAACGACAAAGGAGTGCGAGACAATGCCGGATGAACATCAGCGGAAAGACATTCAAAAAGCCATTGCGTACGACCTTATCCGGATTTTCGAAAGGGACCCGGACAAAACCTACACCACGAAAGAGCTGAAAGAGCTGATCGACGCTTATATCTCCGGATTGCAGCAGTGACCAAAAAGAGGACGGTATCTTCCGATACCGTCCTCTTTTCGCGAAGCGCTCACGCTCCGGCGGAGTCCGCCATAGCGTCGATCCGTCCGGCGATGTAGCCCTCCACCTCGTCATAGGGGATGTCCAGGGCCGTGGCCAGCTCGCCGTACAGCAGGCGCTCCGCCTGCTTCATGTACCGCTCGTCCACCATGCCCAGTCGGCGGTTCTTGGCCTCCGCCTGGCCCCGCTTGAGGTAGATGGCCTTCATCATCTCGATCAGGCCCAGATGGCCCCCGTCCCGGACCGTGCTCTGGTACTGCTGGGCCAGGGCCTGCACCGTGGTCCCCCGGCACACCGCCGCCTGTACGCGGGGCATCTGGTCGATCAGGGCCTCCGCCTCCTCCCGGCTGATTACCGGGCGCATGGGCACCTTCTCGCTGTCCACCGGGGCGTAGATCACGCCGTCCTGCCACAGGGGGTCCAGCAGGTAATACTGCCGCTTCCGGTCCCCGCCGGGAAGGCGGGTGATTTCCTTCACGAGGCATACGCCGGTGGCTCCGTATACCAACAGCTCTCCTGGTTGAAACATAGCGCCCTCCTTTTCCCGAATTTCGCGGCCTTGCCCCTTTAGTGTACCACAGATTTGAGGAAATATGTAAGAGAAATTTTGTAAAGCTCAACATTTTCTCTGTTTTTACCTAAAAAAGATTGACAAATATCCCCAATTTTCTTATGATGTAGCTGCGCGCCCGCTCAGTCGGGGCGCGGAGAACGACAGAAGGAGACGATACCATGAGCATCGATATCAAGGAAAAGATCGAAGAACTGGCCGCCAAGCTGCAAAAGGACCCCGGCCTGCTCAAGGACTTCCAGGAGGACCCCGTCAAGACCCTGGAGAAGCTGATCGGCGTGGACCTGCCCGACGGCCAGCTCAAGCCCCTGGTGGCGGGCGTCAAGGCCAAGCTGGCCGCCGCAGACCTGGGCGGCGCTCTGGGCGGACTGAAGAAGCTGTTTTAAAGCAAGGCGCTCCGAAATCCGGAGCGCCTTGCCGTATCATTTGATTGCGTCATAAACCGCCCGGCTGATCTCGCCGCCGATGGCGTAGATGCCGTAAGCGTCGGTCTTTCCGGAGGCCCCCATGGTCAGCACCACGACCCCGTCCCCCGTAACGGGGTCATAGCTGGCGAGGTTGTACACGCCGTAGGCGCTGCCGGTGTGGTAATACAGCCCCTCCCGCCCGTACAGCTCCGGCCGGAACCGCATGGGCAGGGCCTGATAGGTCCCGCCGGGCAGGGCCTCCCAGCTGTGGCTCTCCATCTGCTCCACGGCCCCGGCGTCCATCAGCCGGACGCCCTCAAAGCAGCCGTCCCCCGCCAGCAGGGCGATCAGCTTGGCGAAGTCCCGTGCGCTGGAGGTAAAGCCCCCGGCGAACTGCCGCCCCGAGGCCCCGGGGAAGTCCCAGCGGCGGACCCGCAGCTGGCTGGCGGCGGAGCGCCCCAGGGAGGACGTCCGGTACAGCGGCGTCACCAGCCCCGGCTCCTCCAATTCCCCGGCGGCGAAGCCGCAGTCCGCCCCCAGAAACGCCAGCACCCGCTCCCCCAGCACGTCGTCCAGATAGCGCCCGGAGGCCAGCTCCAGGGTCTGGCCCAGGATACCGAAAGCGTGGTTGTTGTAGCTCCAGCTTTTCAGGCTCCCCGGCGTGCCGCCGCCGTAGCCGGAGGCGGACCCCAGCTGGGCCCGCACGCCCTGGTAATCCCAGGCGATGCTCTCGCTGTTCAGCAATGTAGATGTATGGGTCAGCATGGACCGGATGGTGACGAGCTTGTCCGGCCTCCGGGGATTCCGGGCGTTCTTCCCCCAGTAAGCCCCGATGTCCTCGTCGTAGTCCACCACGCCCTCCTCCTGCAGGAGGGCGGCGGAGAGGCCCACCGCCACCTTGGAGAGGGAGGCCACCCGCATCTTGTGCCGGTCGGTCATGGGCTCGCTCCCCTTCACCGCCCAGCCGTAGTGATAGGCGTCGGTCACCGCGCCCTTTTCCACCACGGCCACCTGGATCCCCACCGCGCCGTAGCGCCGGGCGATGGTCCGGACGGCCGCTTCCAGCTCTTCATGTTTCGCCTGGGACCTGCTGATGGACAGCTCCTCCGCCAGGTCCGCCGCCGTCTCGTTCCACTCCAGCCGGGTCAAAATCTCCGCAAACTGAAGCCGGGACACCGGCAGCTGGGGATACAGCCCCCGGTCCGTCATGGTCCCGTAGAGCCTCCGGCCCATGACCCAGTTGACGGCCTCTTCCGCGTAAGCCGGGACTTCCTCGCCGTCCCAGGACACCGCGACCCGGCTCTCCGTATTCATCCCCATCCAGGCGGCGAAGCGGTGCAGCATCACCGCCAGCTGGCTCCGGGTCACCGGGCCGTCAGGGGCGAAGCGCCCCTCGGCCACGCCCCCGGCGACTCCCGCCCCGGAGGCCCAGATCACCGCGTCCCAGTCCGCCTCGTCCACGTCCGCAAAGAGGCATCCGTCCGCCCGGACCAGGGCCCCGCTGAGGCGGTAAAGGGCCGTCACGGCCTCGATCCGGCTCACCGGCTCCGCGCTGTCGAAATCCCCCCAGTCGTTCGGCTCCAAAAGCTCCCGAAGGACGGCGTACCCGCCGGCGTCCCGCGCCGGAACCTCCGGCAGCGCCGGTTCCTCCCAAACCCAAGGCCCATCCACCGCGGGCCCCTCGATTTCCAGAACCTCCGGCACTTCCTCTTCCAAACCGGGCGCCGCCGCGATTTCCTCCGATGGCACAACCTCTTCCACAACCAGCGGCCCGTCTATGGGCAAAGCATCCTCCGCGTTGTCCGTCCGCCCCCGCGCGTCCGCCAGGGGCGAAGCCGAAAGCACCCAAAAAAGCGACAGCGCCAGAAGCGCCCCCGCCGCCCAGTATTTCCCCATACGCATCATCCCTCTTCCGGTTTTCTCGTCTCACGCCTATAAAAAGCAGGGGAGTCCACGATTCCCCTTTTCCTCTAATTCCCCATTATATCCTCCGTTTCGACAACTGTCAATCTCCCGGAAACGGAGAAAAGCTAATTGCAAAGTTAGAAGCTGTACCAATAGGTGCCGGCACGCAGCTTGACGGAAAATTTACCGTCTGGTCTGCGTCAAAAACGCTTGAAATCCGTCAGGATTCCTGCGCGTGTTTTCCTTGCCAGACGAAAAATTTTCTCGCCAATCTGCATACCGCCGCCTATTGGTACAGCTTCTTAATCGTGCAGTGTGTGCCCGCATTTAGAGTGTGTTCAAAGAATCGGAGTTCCCCCAGACAAGATAGAAGCGCGGTCCGGTTTCGTGCCGGGCCGCGCTTTGAGGTGATGGCGGTTGGTCCGCCCTCCGTTTTAAAGAAGGGTGAAGCGGTAGGACAGTTCTTTCTGCTCGCCGGGGGCCAGGGTCAGGACGTGGGGCTTGTCCTGGAAACGGCCGGATTCGTTGTCGTAGGCGGCGCAGCCGTGCCAGGGCTCCAGGCAGAGGAAGGGCGCGCCGGGTTTCGTCCAGAAGGCCACCATGGGGAACTCGTGGAAGTCCAGGGAGACGCCATGGCCGGTTTCCCGGTGGCGGAGATCGGCGCGGCGGGAGGCCAGACCCTGGAAAATCAGGGTGTCCAGGCGCTGGAAAGCGGCGTAGTCCAGGGAGATTTGGCCGCTGCGGAGCATGGGCTCCGCGCCGCCGCCGTGGAGCAGGCCCTCGGGGGTCAGAAGGAGGGTGTCCGCGTCCTCGGGGCGGTCGAAGGTGAGGGCGTAGTCCTCAAAGCGCTCGCCGCCGAAGAGGGGGCAGCGGATGGCGGTGTGGGCTCCGATGCAGAAGGGCAGGGGCGTTTCGCCGGGGTTTTGTACTGTGAAGGCGGTGGAAAATCCGTTTTCCAGGAGCTGGTGCCGGACGCGGAGGACGAAGGGGAAGGGGTAGCGGGCCAGGGTGTCCGGGCTCTCCCGGAGCTCCAGGACGATGAAATCACTGCCCTGCCCCGCCAGGGTGAAGCCGCAGCGGCGGGCGAAGCCGTGGCGGGCCATTTCGTAGGTTTGGCCGTTGATGGCGGTTTTGCCGTCCTTCAGACTGCCCACGATGGGGAAAAGGATGGGGTTTTGGCCGGACCAGAAGGCGGGGTCGCCCTGCCAGATGTACTCGGTCCCGGCGCGGTCCTGAAGGGAAACCAGCTCGCCGCCCTGGGTCTGGACGGCGGCTTGGAGGGAGGAGTTGGAGAGGGTGTAGCGCATGGGGGCACCTCCTAAAATATTGTAATGAGAAGACTGCTGTTTAAGAAACGTAATAAGGAACAAAAACGCCCGCTTCCATCAAAAGAAACACTTAAAATCGTCCTCCCAGCAAGCCGCTCCGCATCTGCGTCCCCGTCCCTTTTCAGCCCCGAGTCCAGCGAAGCGAGTCGGGGCTGAAGGCGAAGAAATTCCCGCCGGAGTGCAGTTTTCGCCGCAAGGCGGCGGAAACGGAACGGCGGCGGGAATTTCTGAGCTGGCGGAGATGGAGGGATTTGAACCCCCGCACGCCTTGCGGCGCCTACCGGATTTCGAATCCGGACCCTTCAGCCACTTGGGTACA
>CAQVQZ010000130.1 GCA_948902155.1 uncultured Oscillibacter sp. | reverse complement strand
GCCGGGTGGAGCGGGCCATCCGCCACGCCATCGAGGTGGCCTGGGACCGGGGCGACCTGGAGACGCTGCAAAAGTATTTCGGCTACACCGTCTCCAACACCAAGGGCAAGCCCACCAATTCGGAGTTCATCGCCATGATCGCCGACCGCCTGATGCTCAGCGGCGACAGCTGGGTCTTCCGGGCGTAAAAGGCAGCAGCGGAGGAGAGACGAAACGTCTCCAATGTCATTCCGTTCAGCGCAAAATAAAAAGGCCCCTTTTGAAAGGGGCTCCGCCCGAAGGGCGGTGGGGATTGCCCGCAGAGACTTTCTTCTATTGCAGCACAAGCGATAGAAGAACTCTCTGCGGGCAATCCTCCGTCACGGCTTCGCCGTGCCACCTCCTTTCAAAAGGAGGCTTTTTTCCTTAACTGAACGACATTGGAACCGTCTCTCCTCCTTATTTCATGCCCCCAGCCGCTCCGCCACGAGTCTCTTCTGGGCCTCCGCCGGCGGCTCCTCCGGGGAAATCTGCACGATGCGCTCCGGGTAGCACAGCAGCCAGGTATTCATGGGCGTGCCGTTGAAATATCGCCGGTAAACGGCTTCCGCGCCCCAGCCCTCCGGGTCCTCCGGCAGGTAAGCCCGCGTGATTCCATAAATTGGCCCATCGTCCGTGCGACCCTTTTCCAGGAAGTGTTCCACCGTGGCGTCGTAGAGCCGCCGGAACCGGGGTTCCCAGATCGTGTAGCTGAGAAACTCCTCATCGCCGTCCACGCCGAGGGCGGATTCCCAATATTCCCAGCGGGGCAGGAACCAGGACCCCTCCTGTCTCCAGTTTCGGTCGACGTGCTGGAAGTCTTTCCCCGTCAGGCCGGAGAGGGTCAGGGGCACGTCCTCCCTGGGGGACACGTCCCAGTCCCGGCCCTGGTACTCGTAGGTCTCCCTGGAGTCGCCGTCGTCGAAGAACCAGCCGAAATGGAGGGTCCCGTAGCCCATCCCGCCCACCAAGACGCAGGCCAGCACCACATCCACCGCCAGGGTCCCCACGATGTTGGCCTCCTTGGAAAACTTCCGCTTCCGGAGCACCGCCGTGGTCCGCCGGACCAGGAACATCAGCAGGAAGAGCTGGGCGCTGTACACCACGAAGAAGAGGACCATCCCCCTTCCCCCGCTGAACGCCTCCAGCGCCAGATACGCCGCCAGCAGGACCCCCACCAGAACCAGCCCCGCGGCGTTCAGCCGCTGATAGGTCCGGGTGCGGATGGGGGCGCAGCTCCCGCCCTCCTCCACGGAGCGGCGGGATTTTTTCCGCCAGCCGTAGTAATGAGCCAGCTGGTAGAGCTCCAGCGCCGCCACCAGCAGGAACATAACGCCGGAAAACACGCTGGAATTCTGCGAGAACATCCGGTAAATCCTCCCGGAAACCAGAGAATACACCAGCGAGGAGGACATCAGCAGCCCGACGGCCAGCAGGACGATGCAGGAGGGCAGGAAATTCTTCCGCATGGCCCGGTGGATGCCCTCCAGCCGCATCCCCTCGTCGGTCTCCAGGGGGATGGCCTTGGGGTCCTGTGTGCGGAAAATCTGCATCTGAAACCAGTCGTCCACCTTCTCCCACCCGGCGGCGGCGCAGAGCTCTGCCAGGGACTGCTGTCCCTCCGTGGGTTCCGGGTTGAACTGAGACGCGCTGTCGCTGTAGGTGACGGCGTAGCGGACCGCCGCAGGCTCCGCCCGGCGGTAGGTCCAGATCTGGTTCCCCGCCTTCTCCAGCTGCCAGCCCTTGGAGGCCATGGCGCTCAGGTGTTCCTCCACGCCCCGGTAGTCGTAGATGCAGAGGGTGTTCCAGCATTTTTTACGATCTCTCATGATACCGCCTCCTTTGGCGCCAGCCGCTCCGCCGCCGCCGCGATTTGTTCCCTGGAGAGGGTAAAGTCGTTGACATAGAGCTGAACGATCCGCCCCGGCCAGCAGATCAGGTACTCTCCATACGCGGAGCCGCCCCAGTTGCGGGTATAAACGGTCAGCGCCTCCCAGGGAGCCGGGTCCCCGGCCTGATAGGCGTCGTCCTCCCGCGTTTGAAGCAGGCTGTCCCGAATCCGGTTGTACACAAATTGGTTGGAAACGTTGATGATTTCATAGTCAATGTCGCACTTTTCCCCATCTTCCCGCCTGGCGAACTCATAGTAATCGGTTTCGGACCCAAAGAGGGAATGGCCCCGGTCATAGACCCGCCGCCGGATGTGGGGCCACTCCCGGCCGGTCAAGTCCTCCGCCGTCAGAGGAATGGCCGGAGGGTCCTCGTCCCAGCGCATGCCGTTCCAGACGTATTCGCCCGGTTCCAGTTCCGGCGCTTTGAACAGGTCTGCGGGATTGAACTGCCTCCGCCCGAACGCCAGCAGCACCACCACCACGGCCAGGACCGCCAGCGCCGCCTGGGAATCCTTTCCGACATCCCCCCGCTTCAGGGCCCAGGCGAGAAACACTGCCAGCCCGGCGGCGAAAAGCGCGGCGAACACCATGAAAAACAGCCGGAACGCCTCCTGCGGGCTTCCAAACCCAGCCTCCAGCAGGATGGGAAGGAACAGCGACAAAAACCAGAAATAGGACGCCCGGCTGACAACGCCGCACCAGCCCGGAACGGGCAGCAGGGTCCCGCTCTCCTCCGCCGTCCGGAGGGAACGGCGGTGCCAGACCCGGTAACCGGCGGCGCATCCGGCGTGGAACAGCAGGAGCAGCAGGCACGCCGCCGCCAGGCCGATGGACAGGTTGCTGAGGAAGAAGGACCGGGGCGTCAGCCAAAATTCCGTCAGCCTGCCCAGCAGCAGGATGGCGGCGCAGGCCACCCGGCCCCGGTGGTAGTTCAGGTAGGAGCCCTTCATGGCCCGGTGAATCCGCTCCAGGAACAGGGACGCGTCGGTTTCCAGGGGCGTGGGGAACGCCGCCGGGCTGGCGTAGACCTGCATCCCGGCCCAATCCGAGACTTTTTTCCATCCGGCGGTCTCGCAGAGGTCCTCGAAGAAGAGGCGGTCGTCCTCCCGTCCGGAGTCCGGCGGGCAGGTGACGGCGTAATGCACCCTGGCGGGCTCCGCCCGGCGGTACTTCCAGAAAACCCCGTCCATCAGCTCCACCTGCCAGCCCTTGGCGGCCATGGCGCTCAGGTGCTTTTCCACCCCCTGGAAGTCGAAGGGCGCGAAGCACTCCATCCGCAGCTTGGTCTCTCTCATCACGATCTCTCCCCTCTCATGAACGACTCGTAATCCTCCGTCAGGGCCAGCAGCCGCCGGTACTCGGCGTCCAGCGCGGCCTGGCCCTTGCCGGTGATGCGATAGCTCCGCTTCCGGCCTACTACGCTAGTCTCCTGGATCATTCCGGCCTGTAAAAAGCTGTCCAGCAGGTTGTACAGCGTCCCCGGCCCCACGGACACCCGCCCTCGGGTCAGGGACTCCACCTGCGCCATGATATCCGCGCCGCAGCACTCCTCCCGGAGGCAGAGCAGGATGTAAAACATCGGCTCCGTCAGCGTCTGGAACTTCTCCCTGGCCACCGGATCACCTCCCAATATCGAATATCGTTATTACTGCTTTCAGTATAATATCGAACATCGATATTGTCAAGCCTCTTGCCGGAAAAAAGAAAAGCCGCCCGGCAATGTCATTCAGTTAAAGAAAAAGCCTCCTTTTGAAAGGAGGTGGCACACCTTTGGGGCCCCCGCAAAATCGAAGATTTTGTGGGGAGAGGAGGAAGGAATGGAGCGGGTGGAGTCGTCGCCCTTCAGGCGGCGACGGAACAGAGCGGAATTTCTTCCGACGACGTGCCGGAGGATTGTCCGCACAGACTTCTCCTATCGCTTGTTCTGTAATAGAAGGAAGCCCCTGCGAACAATCCCCACCCGGCTTCGCCGGGAGCCCCTTTCAAAAGGGGCCTTTTTTATTTTGCACTGAACGGAATGACATTGACCGCCCGGTCTGCACCCGAGCGGTCAACTGTAACATAGTTGGCTAAAGCGAACTGACCGTCTTGCAACGGCATCCTTCTGTTATCAGAATAGCCCTATATCCATTTTCTGTCAAGTCAAATCGCCCATACGCATACGCATATACATGCGTAGCGCCGTCCCCCTCCCACGGGTACGGCGCTGTCATTCAGCTTTTCTTCTCCTTCTTCGGCCACACCAGGCTGACCCCGGAGGCCAGCAGATATACCCCGAAGGGCTTGCGCAAAACCTCCACGTCCACCGCCGTGGAGACCCACGCGCCAACCAGCGCGGCGGCTACCGCCACGGGCACGGCGGATTTCAGCGTAGGCTTGTCCAGATAGCCGCCCCTGGCGTGGCACACCAGGGCGCTGGCGGCGGTGGGGAGGAAAAACAGCAGGTTGACCCCCTGGGCCGTCCGCTGGTCTACGCCCAGAAACAGCGTCATCACCAGCAACAGAAGCGTGCCGCCCCCCACGCCCCAGGCGGAGACCACGCTGGCCCCCAGGCCGCAGAGGAACGGGATGATCCAATCCATCACAGCAGATACTTCACCCCCGCGTAAAAGAGAAAGGCGGCAAAGAGCCATTTCAGGAACTTGGTGGAGATTTTCCCGTACAGCTTCCCGCCCAGCCAGCCGCCGATCAGGCCCCCGGCCAGGTAGGGCAGCGCCGCCGCCAGGGACACGCCGCCCCGCCACACGTACACCGCCGCCGACACCAGGCACACCGGGAAAATGACCCCCACGCAGGTGGCGTAGAGCTTCCGCTGGTCCAGGTTCCCCCAGCGGGACTGGATGGGCAGGAACACCATGCCCCCGCCGCCGCCAAACAGGCCGTTGGCCAGACCCGCCGCGCCTCCGGCGATCCGCGCGGTCCAGGCTCCTTTCATGCTGCCGCCTCCTCTTCTTGTATATGTATCCCTCCCGGCGGACCGGGAGGGGCGGAGGACAGTCCTCCATTGCCGTGTTATTTCAGCTTGAAGCTCTGGCAGTCGGTGCATTCCACCACGGTGGGGTTGGCCTCGTGGGTGCCGACCTGGATGGTGCTCAGACCGCAGTACTCGTTGTCCCGGCAGTGGTTGGCACAGTTGTTCACGGTGCACTTGATGCTCTGGTTGGGCGTGCAGGCGCAGCCGCCGTTGGTGCAATCCTTGCTCATGCTCGGTTCCTCCTGCGAAAAAATTTTCAAAAGGGGCCGTCCGGCCTCTTTCGGATCGAGCGCTGAGGCGCGGGCTTCCCCAGTGCAAAGCGGCGCCTCAGCGCGGCTTTTGGATGAGGAGAGACCGTTTCGCGTCGTTTCAGCGCCCTTCTAGTGTGCGCCGGGCGGAAAAGAGTATGCGCGGTTTCGGCACAGAGAAAATTTGGAAGAAAAACGGCGCTGGAAAACCAGCGCCGCTTCTTCTTATTTAAGGATGTACTCGCCCGCCTCAGTCCTCGCAGAGACCGGCGGTGATGATCGCCATGGAATAGACCTCCTGGGCGTTGCAGCCGCGGGACAGGTCGTTGATGGGGGCGTTCAGGCCCTGGAGAATGGGGCCGTAGGCGTCGAAGGAACCCATGCGCTGGCAGATTTTGTAGCCGATGTTGCCCGCGTTGATGTCGGGGAAGATGAAGGTGTTGGCCTGACCGTGGACCGGGGAATCGGGGCACTTGGTCCGCATCACACGGGGAGACACGGCGGCGTCAAACTGGAGCTCGCCGTCGACCACCACGCCGGGCAGGGCGAACTTGGCCTTTTCGCAGGCGCCGCGCATCTTGTCCACGTCCTCGCCCGCGCCGGAGCCGTGGGTGGAATAGCTGAGGAAAGCCACCTTGGGGTCGATGCCGAAGGTCCGGGCCGTGGCCACGGTCTCCGTGGCGATTTCCACCAGCTCGTCCTCGGTGGGCTTGATGTTAATGGCGCAGTCTGCCATGGCGAAAACGTCGGGGTCGCCGGTGGCGGAGGGACGGACCAGGATGAAGCAGCTGGACACGATCTTGCAGCCGGGCTTCGTCTTGATGAGCTGGAGGGCGGGGCGGACGGTGTCGGCGGTGGAATAGGTCGCGCCGCCCAGCAGGGCGTCGGCATAGCCCATCTTCACCAGCATGGTGCCGAAGT